>JAAYZL010000392.1 GCA_012514855.1 Clostridiales bacterium | reverse complement strand
GCGGTGCCGAGCTCGAACGTCGTCGGGGACACGCCGGCCCGCTCGAGCTTTTCGCACGCGGACGCGAGCCGCTCGCAGCCCTCGACGAGCGCGTCGTCCGGGATGCACGCGCCGTCTACCTGCATGCGCTCGCAATAGCGCTCGAGGTAGGGGGACGTGTAGAGCCCCGTTTTGTACCCGCTCTCCCGGAGGCACGAGGCGCACATCGCCGCCGTCGAGCCCTTGCCGTTCGTGCCCGCGATGTGCACGGAAAGAAAACCCCTTTCGGGGTTTCCGAGTTCGGAAAGCAGCGCGCGCGTGTTCTCGAGGCCGCGCTTGTGGCCGGTGTACCGGCGGCTGTGAATCCAATCGACGGCCTGCTGGACATTCGTCATAATTTCGTGGGCGCGAGCCCGACCTTCTTTCGAACCTTGCGCATCGTGGGGGTCGCGAGCCGATCCGCGCGCCCGGCGCCCTCGAGCATGACCCTTTCGAGGTACGGCTTGTCCGCGCTGATCTCGTCGTAGCGCCTCTGGATCGGCCCGAGCACGGCGATCACGGCGTCGGCGACCGCGTCCTTGAACGCGCCGTAGCCCTTGCCGGAAAAGTCCGCGGAGATTTGGTCCATCGAGGCCCCGGTCAGCGCCGAGAGTATGCTCATCAGGTTCGAGACGCCGGGCTTCTTTTCCGGGTCGAAGCGCACCTCGGCCTCGCTGTCGGTCACCGCGCGGCGGAGCTTTTTGCGGACGATTTCGGGCTTGTCCAGGATCGCGATATAGGTCTCCTCCGGGTCGGACTTCGACATCTTGCGCGTCGGCTCCTGCAGGCTCATGACCTTCGCGCCGACTTTTGGGAAATAGACGTCCGGAATCGCGAACGTCCCGCCGTACAGACTGTTGAAGCGCTCGGCGATGTCGCGCGCGAGCTCGACGTGCTGCTTCTGGTCGATGCCGATGGGCACGAGGTCGGTCTGGTAGAGCAAAATGTCCGCCGCCATCAGCACCGGGTAGGCGAACAGCCCGCAGTTGATGTTGTCGGTGTGCTTCTTCGACTTGTCCTTGAACTGCGTCATGCGCGACAGCTCGCCCATATAGGTGTAGCAGTCGAGTATCCACGCGAGCTCGGCGTGCTGGTGCACGTGCGACTGGAAGAACAGGATGTTCTTCTCGGGGTCGAGCCCGCTCGCGAGAAAGATCGCCATCGTGCGCAGGCACGCCCTGCGCAGCTCCGCGGCGTCCTGCCGGACGGTGATCGCGTGCGAGTCGACGATCGAGTACAGGCAGTCGTACTCGTCCTCGAGCAGCTTGAAATTCCGAAGCGCGCCGATATAGTTTCCCAGCGTCAGGTTGCCGGTCGGCTGTATGCCGGAAAAAATCCGTTTCTTGGCTTCCATGTTGCCTCCAATGATGCAGCGAATTCCAACCGTGGAATATCATAGCACGCCGTCAATTTTCCGTCAAGGTTGACTTGAAAAATTCGAGGGAATCTGCTAGAATAAAAATAATGCCACGATAGGGGGATTTCGGATTGGCGAACTACAGGATAGCGCTGGACGCGATGGGCGGGGACAACGCGCCGTCGGCCGTCGTCGAGGGCGCGAAGCTGGCCCGGCAGGCGTTTGAGGACGTCAGAATACTGCTCTACGGGCCCGAGGAGGTACTCAAGCCCCTGGTCGCGGGCGAGGAAGGCGTCGAGGTCGTTCACGCGCCGGAGGTCATCGGCATGCACGACGCGCCGATGCTCGCGGTCCGGAAGATGACCGAATCCTCGATGGTCAAGGCGGTCATGGCCGTGCGCTCGGGCGAGGCCGACGCGGTCGTGTCCGCGGGCTCGACCGGCGCGCTGCTCGCCGGCGGCATGCTTCGGATCGGGCGCATCAATGGCATCGAGCGCCCCGCGCTCGCGCCGGTGATCCCGGGCCGGAAAAAGCCGTTTCTGCTGATCGACTGCGGCGCGAACGTCGACTGCCAGCCGAAATACCTGCAGCAGTTCGGGCTCATGGGCTCGGTGTACATGGAGAGCGTCATGGGCGTCAGGGAGCCCGTGGTCGGGCTCGTGAACATCGGCACCGAGGCCGAAAAGGGAGATAGGCTCACGAAGGAGGCCTTTGAGCTGATGTCCGCCCAGACGTCGTACCGCTTCGCCGGAAACGCCGAGGCGCGCGACGTGCCCGCCGGCGACTTCGACGTCGTCGTCGCGGACGGCTTCGTCGGAAACATCATTCTCAAGACCACCGAGGGCGTGGCGAAGCTCATCTTGGGCATGCTCAAGGACAGCATGCGCACATCCCGCCGCACGAGGGTCGGCGCGCTTCTGATGAAGCCCGCGCTCTATCGGCTTCGGGACAGCATGGACTACACAAGCTACGGCGGCGCGCCGCTCCTCGGGGTCAACGGAGCGGTCGTCAAGGCGCACGGAAGCTCCGACGCGAAGGCGATTTTGAACGCGATCCGCCAGGCGCGCGGCATGCTCGAGGGGAATGTTGTCGGAAAGATACGGGACGGCCTTCGCGGGCTGTCGGAGGAAAATTAAGGAGGGGTTTTCATGGTTTACGAAAAGGTTGTCGAATACATCACGCAGCAGCTTCCGGTCT
>JAAYZL010000391.1 GCA_012514855.1 Clostridiales bacterium | reverse complement strand
GACTTCCCGGCGTCCTCCGAAATCTGCGTCGGCCGCACGAACGCGTTCAAGGCCGTGATCGAGACGATCCCGAACGCGAAGATCGTCGCGCAGATGGACGGCAAGGCGTCCCGCGCGGACTCGATGGCCGCCGCGGAGACCATCCTCGAGGCGCACCCGGACGTGCGCGTCGCCTACGGCATCAACTTCGACACGGTCGCCGGCTTCTACGCCGCGCTCGAGGGCCGCGGCAAGACCGACACCATCTGCGTCTCCAGCGGAAGCTGGGGCGAGGAGGCCATCAACTTCCTCGTCGAGGACCACCCGCAGTACAAGGCGTTCACGCTGATGAACCCGTGGGATATGGCGGACGCGTCCGTGCAGGCCGCCGTCGACGCCATCGAGGGCAAGGAGGTCGTCTACAACCAGGCGATGATCGCCAAGACCTACGACGCCTCGAACATCTCCGAGCTCGACTACAAGCTGATCATCGAGAGCCGGTAACATCTGCAACCGCCGCCCGAGCCGCCGCCCACAGCGGCGGCTCGGATTGCTTTTCCGGGGTGCGGATGCTATAATGGCGCGAGGGGGAAGCGAAATGCAGGAAGGCTCGATCAAGCGGGGCTATTCGCTCAGGCGGCAGCTGATGCTGCGCTTTATGGCGATTTCGCTGATCCCCGTCGTGGTGGTCGGCGTGTTTTCGCTGTGGTCGATCACGTATTTCGGGCTGCAGGAGAAGGTCGCGACCGAGACGGCCGATGTGCACACGGTCATCGCGCTCCTGAATACGGAATTGATGTATGTGCGCGAGGCCGGCATCAAGACGCACTACAGCGCCCTCGTGCAGTCGATGCTCGAGCGCGAGCGCGCCGACGCGGCTTTCCGGCCCGACGAGGCCGAGCGCCACCGCATGCGCGCGGAGCTGATGGCCACGCTGAGCGAGAACAAGGTGCACTCGATCTACGTGTACGGCATCCGGGGGAACGTCTACACGAGCCAGCCGACGGTGCTGCTCGGCTACGAGAAGATTTCCGGCTTCGACTGGTACCGGGAGGGCGTCCAGTCCGGCCGGAACTACTTCTGGGGCGAGCCGGTGCGATTGAACAGCGTCTGGGTGCTCCCCTACGTGCGCCGGATCACCGACCCGACGAATAGAATCCTCCTCGGCTACTCGGTCACGAACCTCTACGAGAGCATCCTCACCAGCAGCTACATCTCGCACGGCGACGTCTACGTGCTCTCCGACGACGGAACCATACTCTCCGCGAGCGACAAGTCCGGGATCGGGCAGAACTTCTACGAGACAAACGGCATCCCCGGCGCGCTCTCGGACGAAAGGACCGGCTACGCGAACGGCCGCGGCAAGGGGCAGCGCACCTACGCCGTGTTCAGCCGGAACACGTTCGGGAACCCGTCGCTCGCGAAGCTCTTCGTCTACAACAACTCCCAGATCATCGACAACATGCTGCTCATGACGGGCGTGACCTCGGCGTCCTGCATCGTCGTGTGCGCGTTCCTTTCGGCGTACCTCTCGAAGCGCTTCGTCCGGCCGCTCCGGAAGATCCGCGAGACCGTCGACCGGATGCGCCTCGGCGAATTGAGCGCGCCGATGCATCCGCGCACCGACGACGAGATCGGCATGCTGATGGACAGCTTCAACAACATGTCGGCGCGATTGCAGGCGTCGCTCGAGGAGATTCAGCGGATCAACGAGATGCGCCGCCGCGCCGAGTACCGCGCGATCGAGCTGCAGATCAACCCGCACTTCCTCTACAACACGCTGTCTTTGATCATCTACCTCGCCGACGCGGGCGAGGCCGCCAAGGTCAAGCAGGTGTCCTCGGCGCTCTCGACGCTGTTTCGGATCAGCGTCAACCGCGGCAAGGAGCTCGTGCGCATCACGGACGAGATCAGCCACCTGCGCTGCTACATGGACATACTCTCCGTCCGGCATCAGGGCGAGTTCCGGTACGTGCTCGACGTCGACCCGGCGATTCTGGAGTACTACACGATCAAGATCATCCTTCAGCCGCTCGTCGAAAACGCCATCCAGCACGGCATCCGCGACAACATGATCACGGACGGGTTCCTCCGGGTGACGGCCCACGCCGAGGGCGGCCGCGTGATCTTCGAGATCATGGACAACGGCGACATCCCGCTCTCGAAGGTCGAGGAGATGAATTCGGCGCTCCGCGACCCCGTGAGCGCTCCGAACTTCGGCATCGGCATGCGCAACGTCGACAGCCGCATCCGGTTGTTCTTCAAGGGCGACTACGGCCTGTCCTACCTGAAGCGCGGGGAGTTCACCGTCGCGCATATCGAGATTCCGGTGCTCGAGGAGGATCGCCATGTATAAGTTTCTCGTCGTCGAGGACGAGCCGTACGCGCGCAACAGCGTCGCGTCGATCCTGACCGAATTGAACGGCGGCGGCGTATACCTCGCCGAGAACGGCGCGGCGGCCTTGCACGCCGTCGAGCGCGAGGGCATCGACGCGGTCATCACCGACATACAGATGCCGGTGATGGACGGCATCGAGCTGATCCGGCAGCTCAACAAAAACCGCGAGCGCGTCGTCGTCGCGGTCTTGAGCGGGCACGACGAGTTCGCCTACGTGCAGGCCGCGGTCGAGTATTCGGCGCTCGACTACGTGCTGAAGCCCTTCGACCGCGACGCCGTCGCGAAGCTCTACTACAAGATGGTCCGAAAACTCCGCGCGAAGTCGAACCTCGATCAGGAGATCGCGAACCTGATGCTGCGCTCGAGCAGGATTCGGCCGTTCATCAAGCAGCGCTTCTTCCTCGACCTGATCGGGGGCAATGCCGACGCCGCCCGGATCGAGGAGATGCGCGACTACCTGAACCTGAACCTGTCCGACCGTCCGCTCCGGCTCTGCCTGATCGAGGTCGACGAGCGCGAGTCGGAATTGCGCGGG
>JAAYZL010000390.1 GCA_012514855.1 Clostridiales bacterium | reverse complement strand
TCGAAGGCAACCTCCTCGAGCGGGAACTCGCCGTCCCAGTACCATGCGGCGCTCAGGCCGTCGGCATAGGACTCGTCGAGCGGCTCGAGGTCGCGCGCGCGCGCGCAGCCGGTGACGATGCCCTCCGCCGTCGCAAACGCGATCGCCAGCGGGTCGTTTTCTTCGCCGCCCTCGCGCTCATACGCGTAGACGGCGCAGCGCTCCGTCAAGGTGCCGATCACTTCGCCCAGAGAGGCGCTCTTGTAGACCGCCGTGCCCGCGTCCGCGCGCGCGTATCCGCGGGAGAACAGCGGCGGGGCGGTCGGCTCCTCGGTGGGTTCCCCCGTCGGCTCCTCGGTCGGTTCCTCGGTGGGTTCCTTGGCTGGCTCCTCCGTGGGCTCCTCCGTGGGTTCCTCCGTAGGTTCCTCGGTGGGTTCCTCGGTGGGTTCCTCCGGGGGTTCCTCGGTGGGTTCCTCCGTAGGTTCCTCCGGGGGCTCCGGCGCCGGAGTCTCCACGGCGGGGGGGTCCGTCGCGTCCGGGACGCCGGAACCGCCTTCCGCCACGGCAAACTGCGGCAAAAGCAGGCATAGGGTCAACAAAATTGCCAGACACTTCTTCTTCACGGGTCACTCCTCCCTCATGTGTCCCTTACCGTCGTCTGTCGTTCGGGCGGTGTCTGTTCAAAAATCGGAGGTCTATAAAATTTTGCGCATGGACGGATGGCGACGATGCGTGGAAGGCGGGGAGAAAGGAGGGGCGCCGCGCGCTCGGAGAAGCGGGAGTTCTTGCCAATATTATATATCATCCTCCGCGCCGACGCAACATTTTTTTTCGCGGCGGGGAGGCGGCGGATATTGACACCGGGAGGCGCGCCTTATAGAATGGGAACACGGGGACCGCGGCCGGGCGGCCGATCGGAAAAATCGACGGAAGGGGCGCGGCTCCCGGGCCGCAGGGGGGCTCTATGGACAGAATCGAATTTCTCCGCGGATTGGAGCGGGAGCCGATCGTGAATTCGCATTCGCACCACCTGCGCGACCATGAGCAGCATGCGCTGACGCTGGAGGCGGTTATCAACAACTCCTATGTGAGCTGGTGCGGCGCGCCCATCCCCTCCGCGGATTCCGGCGCGGACTTCGAGAGATGGCTGAATGCCGTGCGAACGCGCGGCTATTTCGTGTGGCTGGAGAAGGCGCTGACGGAGCTGTACGGCATCGCCGAGCCTCTGGACGCCAAAAGCTGGCGCGCCTTCGACGAGGCGATACGCGCCGCGCATCGGGAGCGCGACTGGCACCTGCGCGCGCTCCGGGAGAGGTGCAACTACCGCGAGATATGGCTCGACGCGTACTGGGCGCCGGGCGGGGACAACGGCCATCCGGAGCTGTTCCGGCCCGCGTACCGCGTCAACAGCTTCTTCTACGGCTACAATCCGGCGGCGAGGGATCACAACGGCAACAACATCCAGTTGCTCCACGGCAGGCGCATCGCGGACATCGGCGAATACGCGGATTTCCTGTCCGGACTGATGCGCGCGCGGCAGGCGAGCGGGGCGTCGACGTTCAAGTGCGCGCTCGCCTACGACCGCTCGCTCGCCTTCGGGGAGGCGTCGAGGGACGAGGCGCAGAGGGCTCTGCGGGAGGGCGCGGGCGCGGCGGACGTCGCGAAATTTCAGGATTACGTGATGGGCCTCGTGTGCCGGACCGCCGCGGAGCTCGGCATGCCCTTGCAGATCCACACCGGCCTCGGGCGGATGACCGGCAGCGGCGCGATGCAGTTGCAGCCGCTGATCGAGCGCAACCCGGACACGGTGTTTCTCTTGATGCACGGCGGCTATCCGTGGGTGGGGGACATCGCGGGGCTCGCGCACGTGTATCCGAACGTGTGGGCGGACCTGTGCTGGCTCCCGCTGATCTCCGGAACCGCCGCGCGGCGGCTGCTTCACGAATTGATCGACGTGTGCAACGCCGACCGCGTGATCTGGGGCTGCGACGCGTGGACGAGCGAGGAGAGCTTCGGCGCGCGGCTCGCGTTCCTCGACGCGCTGTCGCGGGTGCTCGCGGAGCGGGTCGAGTCGGGCCTCCTGCGCGAGGGCGACGCGTGGCGGTACGCGGAGGGGATCATGCACAGAAACGCCGCGCGGCTGACGAAGCGGTAGCGCGATCGGCGCATCGCCGCAAACAAACGGCCGCGCCCCGTCAGCCGGGGCGCGGCCGTTTGTTTCCAATGGAAGCGATTCACACAGCCCGCTCGAACATCCCGCGCACGAAGCGATTGACCTCCCTGAGCGACGCGCGCCAATCCTCCGCGCCGTCGTGCCAGCACTCCGCGACGAACAGCCGCACGCCCAGCTCGAGCGCC
>JAAYZL010000389.1 GCA_012514855.1 Clostridiales bacterium | reverse complement strand
GCGGTCCGCGCTGGAAATTGTCGAGAGCTTTGAAGTGGAGAATTAGACCATGCACGACTCCGATTTGCTGATCGCGTACGACCTGGGAACCGGCGGCATCAAGGCGTCGCTGTTCGACCTCAACGGCAGGCCGCTGGAAAACACGTTCACGCAGTACGACGTGCGCTATCCCGGAAACGGCTTTCAGGAGCAGCGCCCGGAGCTCTGGGTCGAGGGCATGGTAAGCGCGACGAAGCGCCTGCTGGGCCGGTCGGACGCCGACCCCGCGCGCGTCTCGGCGCTGTCGATCTCGGGGCATTCGCTCGGCGCGGTGCCGGTCGACCGCGAGGGAAGGCTTCTGCGCGAGACCGCGCCGATCTGGAGCGACGACCGCGCCAAGGCGCAGGCCGAGGCGTTCTTCCGGGAGATCGACTATCCCGCGTGGTACTTGAAGACCGGAAACGGCTTCCCGGCGGAGTGCTATACGCTGTTCAAGATCATGTGGTACCGCGACAACGAGCCGGAGGTCTACCAAAGGGCGTACAAGATCCTCGGCTCGAAGGACTACTGCAACTTCCGGCTGACCGGGCGGATGGCGACGGACCACTCCTACGCCTCGGGCACCGGCTGCTACGACCTCAAAGGCGCGCGCTACGACGAGGAATACGTGCGCGCCTCCGGCATCCGGCCGGAGCTTCTGCCGGAAATCCTGCCCTCCCACGCGGTCGTGGGCTCGCTCACGAAGGACGCGGCGCGGATGCTCGGGCTCACGGAGCGCGTGCGGGTCGTCGCGGGCGGCGTGGACAACTCCTGCATGGCGCTCGGCGCGCGCTGCACGCAGGCGGGAAGGGCCTACATATCGCTCGGCTCGTCCTCGTGGATCGCGGTGACCGGGTCGGAGCCGCTCGTGGACGCCCAGCGCAAGCCGTTCGTGTTCGCGCACGTCGTGGACGGGCTCTACATGTCCGCGACGAGCGTGTTCTCCGCCGGCTCCAGCTTCCGCTGGGTGCGCGATCAGCTCTGCCCGGACATCGTCGAACGCGAGCGGCGCGGGGAAATCGCGGATTCCTACGAATTGCTGAACGAGATGGCCGCGCGCTCCCCCATCGGCGCGAACCGGCTGCAGTTCAACCCGAGCCTGACGAGCGCGGCGATGATCGAGAAGAGCAAGAACATCGCCGGCGCGTTCGTGGGGCTCAGGCTCGAGCACTCGCGCGGGGACCTCGTGCGCGCGTCGATGGAGGGCATCGTCTACAACCTGTACTACGCGCTGACGGTCTTGATCGACTGCGGGTTCTCCCCCGACGAGTTCCTGCTGGTCGGCGGCGGCGCGAAGAGCCCGTTCTGGCGGCAGATGTTCGCGGACGTGTTCGGCATGAACATTTTGAAATCCAGCGTCGACCAGAACGCGGCGTCGCTCGGCGCGGCGTCGCTGGCCGCCTACGGGCTGGGCTACTGGAAGGACTTCCGCCCGGCGGACGAGGCGCACGCGCTCGAGGGCATCTCCCGGCCGGAGCCCGCGCGAACCGTCGAGTACCGAAAGCACTACATATGGTCGCGCCGCATCGCGGACTGGCTCGCGGACGCCGGGGACATGCTCGCGGAGGGCCGGGGACATGCGCATTCTGAAAGTCGACCACATCGATAGAGGGGCTGAAACGATGGCAGACCTTGTCCGGATGCAGGGAATCACGAAGCGCTTCTCCGGCATCGAGGTGCTTTCCAAGGTGGATTTCTCGATCGAGCGCGGCGAAATCGTGGCGCTCTGCGGCGAAAACGGCGCGGGAAAGTCGACGCTGATGAAGATTCTCGCGGCGGTCTACCGAGCCGACGAGGGGGAAATCGAGCTCGACGGCGAGAGGCTTGCCGGCAACCTCGCCACGCTGGACATGCAGAAAAAGGGCGTCTCGATGATCCATCAGGAGCTGAACCTGATGGAGTACCTCACCGTCGCGCAGAACATCTACCTGACGCGCGAGCCGAAGAACCGGGCGGGGCTGATCAACTTCCGGAAGATGAACGCGGACGCGCGGCGGCTGCTGGAATCGCTGGGGCAGGACATCTCCCCTACGGCGCGCATCAGCGAGCTGAAGATCGCGCAGAAGCAGATGGTCGAGATCGCCAAGGCGATTTCGTTCAACGTCAAGGTGCTGATCATGGACGAGCCGACCTCGATGCTCACCACGCGCGAGACCGACATACTGTTCGAGCTCGTGCGCAGGCTCGCGAAGCAGGGGCTCGGGGTCATCTACATCTCGCACCGCCTGAAGGAGATCAAGGATCTCTGCGACCGCGTGATCGTGCTGCGCGACGGCCTGTTCGTCGCCGCGCGCCGCGTCGCGGAGGTCTCCGAGCAGGACATCGCCAACCACATGGTCGGCCGCGAGGTCTGCATTTCGCAGGCGGAGCGGTTCGCGGGAAACCCCGAGGACATCGCGCTCGAGGTGCGCAATGTCACGGATTCACTGCTCAAAAACGTGAGCTTCCGGGTCGCGCGCGGCGAGATCATCGGCTTTTCGGGGCTGGTCGGCTCGGGGCGCTCGGAGTTGATGGAGTTCATCTTCGGCATCCGCAAGGCGGACGGCGAGATCTTCCTCCGGGGAAAGCGCGCCGACATCCGCCGCCCGGCCGACGCGATCAAGTTAGGCATCGGCTTTGTGACGGAGGACCGGCAGCGGACGGGCGTCGTCGTCAGGCGCAGCGTCCGGGAGAACATCAACCTGATCGACCTCGTCCGCTTCCGCCGCAAGCTCATCCGCGCCAAGGCGCAGCGGCAGAACACCCGGCGGATGGTCGAGCGGCTGAACATCCGCTGCCGGTCGCAGGCGCAGTTGGTCGGCAACCTCTCCGGCGGCAACCAGCAGAAGATCGTGATCGCCCGGTGGCTGCTGGTCGACCCCGAAATCCTGATCCTCGACGAGCCGACGCGCGGCATCGACGTCGGCGCGCGCGCGGAGATCTACGAGATCATCCGGGGCATCGCGCGGGAGGGAAAGACGATACTCGTCGTCTCCTCCGACATGACGGAGATCCTGCAGCTCTGCCAGCGGATCATCGTCATGCACGAGGGAGAGATCAAGGGCGAGCTGACGGACGAGGAACGCAGGGAGGAGACGATCATGTCGTGCGCGACAAACGCTTCCAGACTGGAGGGAACACGCAGATGACCACCAAGCGCAGGGTCGGGCTGGCGAGCCTCAGGAGCATCTGGACGAACTACAGCATCGTGTTCGTGTTTATCGGGCTGTTTCTGCTGTGCGGCCTTTTGACGCAGGGCAGGTTCACGCAGTGGAAAAACGCGACGACCATCATGCGCAACGCGTCCACCGTGGGCATGATCGCGCTGGGCATGACGTTTGTCATCATCTCCGGCGGCATCGACCTGTCCAGCGGCCCGGTCATGGCCATCGCGGGCATGGTGCTCGTGTTCATGCAGAGGGACGGCCTGCCGCTGATATTGTGCATGGCGGCGTGCGTGCTGGTCTCCGCGGCGGTCGGCCTCTTGAACGGCCTGATCATCACGAAGATCAAGGTTCCGCCGTTCATCGTGACGCTGGCGGTGGGGATCATCGCGCGCTCGGTGACCATGTACCTGTGCAACGGCGCGACCGTCACCGGAAACAACCGCGACGTCGCCTTCAAATCCATCGGCAACGGCTCGATCCTGACGATCCCCACCCCGTTCTGGCTCCTGCTGATCGTGGCGTGCCTCTTGACGCTGCTCCTCAAGAAGACGAGCTTCGGAACCTATGTGTGCGCGGTCGGCTGCAACGAGAACGCGGCGCGCTATTCGGGCATTCGCGTCGACCGGATCAAGATTTGGACGTACATCATCGCGGGCATCAGCGTGGGCCTCGCGGCCGTCATCGAGATCTCGCGCATGGTGGCGGTCAGCTCGACCGTGTCCGGGAACGGCTACGAGTTCGACGCGATCACCGCGGTGCTCGTCGGCGGAACCTCGCTCGCCGGCGGGCGCGGCAAGATCTACGGAACCGTCATCGGCATCATACTGC
>JAAYZL010000050.1 GCA_012514855.1 Clostridiales bacterium | reverse complement strand
GATTCACACAGCCCGCTCGAACATCCCGCGCACGAAGCGATTGACCTCCCTGAGCGACGCGCGCCAATCCTCCGCGCCGTCGTGCCAGCACTCCGCGACGAACAGCCGCACGCCCAGCTCGAGCGCCTTTTTGATGCCCGCGGCGAAGTCGACCTTGCCGGTTCCGAATCGCATGTCGCGGTATTTTCCCTCCTCGGTCTCCTTTATGTGCATCGCAAACAGGCGTCCCCGGCCGCGCTCCAGTTCGTCGTCCACGCGCGCGCCGTAGACGCGGCAGGCGTTCGTCAGGTTGCCGAGGTCGGGATAGACGCCGAGATAGGGGCTGTCGATCTCGCGCACGTAGGCCATCGCCTTCGAGACCGTGTCCATGAACGGCGTCTCCATCGTCTCAAAGCCCATCGAAACGGCGTGCGCGGCGGCGAAGCGGACGCCGTCTTCGAGGTTTTCCGCAAACCATTTGCGCGTGTCCCCGCCGCCCTGCTCATAGTAGACGTCGTAGCCCGCGAGCTGTATGATTCGGATGCCCAGATCCTCGGCGAGCAGCACCGCCTTGCGGAGAATCTCCGTCGATCGCTTCCGCACCTCGGGCGACCTGCTGCCGAGCGGATATTTTCGGTGACCGCTCAGGCACATCGTCGAGATCGGGACGCCCTCCGCGCGCAGCGCCTTCAGCAGGCCGTCGCGCGCGGGCAAGTCCCAGTCGAGCCGCGCAAGCCGCTCGTCGCTTTCGTCAATGCTGATTTCGAGAAAGTCGAACCCCGCCTCGCGCGCCGCCCGGAACCACGTTTCGGGGCCGAGGCCCGCGGGCAGAGCCTTCTCGTAGAGCCCCAGCCGGTAATCATCCATCGGCCGCCCTCCTATGCCCCCGCCTTCAGGTGCGCCTCGTGCCGGTGCCTGCGGAGCATCCGCTTGAACACCGAGCCGCGCTTGAGGCCGCTCATCTTGTGGCTGGAGTACATGTCGACCGCGACCGCGGCGATGATGATCAGGCCCTTGATCAGGTCGTGGTACACCGACGCGACGCCCAGCAGCTGCAGGCCGTTCGTCAGTATGCCGATCAAAAGCGCGCCGAACATCGCGCCCTGAATCGTGCCCGCGCCGCCGCGCAGCGACACGCCGCCGACGACGATCGCGGCGAGCACGTCGTTTTCATAGCCCTTCGCCTGCCCGGCGGACGCCTGCTGGTTCATGCTCGAGAGCACGAGCCCGGACAGCGCGCCCATCACGCCGGAGACGACGTAGGCGACGATGATGATCTTGCGGACGCCGATGCCCGAGAGCTTCGCCGCCTCGCGGTTTCCGCCGACGCAGTAGAGGTGCCTGCCGTAGACGGTGTGGTTGAGCATGACGTACGTGAACAGGAAGCACGCGAGCAGTATGTACACCGGCACCGGCACGCCCAGCGGCCGCGAGCTTCCGACGAGGTTGAACAGCTTCGCGTTCATCACGTTGATGAGCTGATTGCCGGTCACGGTCTGCACGAGGCCGTAGAGTATCTCGGAGGTCGCCAGCGTCAGCAGGAACGCGGGGATGTTGAAGCGGCTCAGCACCAGCCCGTGGAACGCGCCGGAGAGCAGCCCCACGCCGACGCCCATGAGCACGCCGAGCAGCGTTCCCCCGACCGAGAAGCCGTGGCTCACGATCGTCGTGCAGCACACCGCGCCCGCGAGCGCCGCCGAGCCGGAGACGGTGCGGTCGATGCCCGAGATGAGCACCGGGAACGTCGCGCCGCAGATCATGATGCCCTGCAGCGAGATCGCGTAGAGTATGTTGATGAAGTTGCCGACCGTCAGGAATTTCCCCGGCAGCAGCGCCGCGAACACGAGGCACAGGAGCGCGAGCATCACCGGTTGCCTGTTCCTGTACAGGCGCGCAAGCCACTTGTTTCGCATGGTCACGCCTCCTTTCTTTCCGCGCGGATGCCGGAGGCGGCGAGCAGGATGTCCGCCTGCGTCGCGACGCCCTCGTTGAACTCGTGTATGATGCGGCCTTCCTTCATGACGATGATGCGGTGCGCGACGCGCAGCACCTCGGCGATGTCGGAGCTGACGAGCAGCACCGCGACGCCCTGCTTGGCGAGCCCCTCGATGAAGTTGTAGATCTCGTCCTTCGCGCCGATGTCGATGCCGACCGTCGGCTCGTCGATCAAAATGACCTTCAGGTCGCGCGTGAGCCACTTCGCGAGCACGGCCTTCTGCTGGTTGCCGCCGGAGAGGTTTCCGACCGGAACCGCGGGGTTCGCGGGCCGGAGGTCGACGATCTTCACCGCCTTTTGCCCGAGCTCCCTTTCCTTCTTCCGGAGCACGAATCCGCGCCGGCTCAGGGTGTCGTAGTTCGTGCTCGCGACGTTTTTCTCGACCGACAGAAGCGGCACGAAGCCCTGCGTGCGGCGGTCCTCCGGGATCAGCCCGAAGCCCCGGCCGATCACCTTCGCGGTGCTTTTCGGGAGCGCCTTGCCCTCGAACAGTATCTCGCCGGAGTCGTAGCGGTCGGCGCTGAAGATGCTGCGCAATACCTCCGTCCGCCCGGAGCCCACGAGCCCCGTCAGCACGACGACCTCGCCGGCCCTGACCTCGAAGGAGACGCCCTCGTATTTTCCGAGGCTCGACAGATTTCTGACCTCGAGCACCGTCCGCTCGCCGGAGACGCTGAGGCTCCGGGAGGCGGTCGCGTCGCTCAACTCCTTGCCGATCATCATGTTGACGACCCTTTCCGGCACGATGTCGCCGTGCTCGATCACGCCGACGAGGTGGCCGTCGCGCAGCACCGTGATGCGGTCGGAGAGCTGGAAGACCTCCTCCAGCCGGTGCGAGATGTAGATGATCGACACGCCGCGGTCGCGAAGCTGGCCGATGATCTTGTAGAGCATCTCGCTCTCCTTCGCGCTGAGCGACGCGGTCGGCTCGTCCATGACGATCAGCCGCGCGTTCGTCGAGAGCGCCTTGAGGATCTCGACCATCTGCTTCTGCGCGACGGACAAGGTCTCGATGATGTCGTCGGGGTTCAGCGGGAAGTCGAAGCGCTTGATCAGCTCCGCGACCTCGCTGCGCATCGCCTTCTTCCTGAGCACGCCGAACTTCTGCTTTTCCTTGCCAAGCAGGATGTTCTGCGTCACCGACAGCGTCGGGATCAGCGAAAATTCCTGGAAGATGACCGCGATGCCGAGCCGGAACGCGTCGTCGCGCGTCTCGATCTCGACCGGCTCGCCGTCGAAGCGTATCTCGCCGCCGTCCTTCGGGTAGACGCCGGTCAGCACCTTGATGAGCGTCGACTTGCCCGCGCCGTTTTCGCCCAGCAGCGCGTGCACCTCGCCGCGGCGCACGCTGAAATCGACGCCCTTGAGCGCGTGCACGTGCGAGAACAGCTTCTCGATGCCCTTCATCTCGACGATCATTTGATCACCGCCATTTCCCGCGCCATCGCGCCGCGCCTGCGGGAGCGCTCGGTCATGAACTCGTTGTAGAACGCGTCGAAGATCAGCATCAGCACGATGACGACGCCCGTCAGGAGCTGCTGCGTCTCGGTCGGGAAGCCGAATTTCAATATGCCGTTTTCGAGCACGCGCATGAACAGCACGCCGATCACGGTTCCCACGATGTCGCCGCGCCCGCCGGAGAACGCGCAGCCGCCGATGACCGTCGCGGAGATCGCCCGGAACTCGTAGCCGACGCCGCCCCCGGCCTCGGCCGTGCGCGTCTTTCCGATGAAGAACAGCGCCGCGACGAACGTGCAGAGCCCGGAGATCAGAAACGCCGCGAACTTCGTCCGGACGAAGCTGATGCCGGAGATCTCGGCGGAATTGCGGTTCGCGCCGATCGCGTAGAGGTTGGTTCCCAGCCGCGTGCGCTTCAAAATGAACTGCACGACGGCCGCGAGCAGGAAGAACGCGATCGTGCAGTAGTAGAGCCCGTCGAGCGGGCCGGAACCGATCTTGCCGCCGAACCACCGGATCACCGGGTCCTTGATGGACTCGGTCGTCAGCCCGCCGTAGCGGTCGTGAATCGCGAACACGTACATGAGCCCCACGAACACGAACTTCGTCGACAGCGTCGCGATGAAGTCCGGAATCCGGAGGATCGACACGCAGAACCCGTTGAACGCGCCGCCCAGGATCGCCGTCGCGAGCGCGATCGGCAGGATGACGCCCAGCCCGAGCTCCGTATAGTGCAGAAAATGGGCGATGACGATGCAGTTCAGCCCCATCAGCGCGCCGCAGGACAGGTCGTTGCCGCCGGTGATGATGATCAGCGTGACGCCGATCGCGAGAATCCCCACGAGCGAGCACTCCCTGAGCATGTTGTAGATGTTCGCCGGCGTGAAGAACTTGTTCGACGCAAGTCCGAATATCAGCAGAAGCAAAACCAACAGACCGAATGAAATCAATCTCCTGAGCGTCTCTTGTCTCACAACAGTCCTCCTCCCCGCGGGCCCTAGACGATTTAAGCAGGGCGGCGAACCTCTCCGCCGCCCCGCCGGGAAATGATTACCAGCGCATGTCGTCCGTGATGGTGGCGACGTTGTCGATCGTGACGGTGATCGGCGGCATCTTGATGACGGGGGTGGCCGACCAGTCGGAGATGTCGATGTCGCTTCCGATGTACATCATCAGAAGCCGCAGCGCGGTCGCGCCCTGGTCGTAGCAGTCGGTGTAGACGGTGCCGGTGATGATGCCGCCCTCGATGTACTCCAGCGCCTTCGTCTCGCCGTTCGCGCCCCAGATGATGATGTCATTCACGCCCGCGGCCTGGCAGGCCATGCCCGCGCCCTCGGCCATCTGGTCGTTGTGCGCGAACACCGCGTCGATCTGGTCCGGATAGGAGGTCAGGAAGTTCGCCATCGTCGTGTTGGCCTTCTCCATGT
>JAAYZL010000009.1 GCA_012514855.1 Clostridiales bacterium | reverse complement strand
TTGAGCGCGTTTTCGGGGTTGCTGGATTCGTCGTTCGGCCACAGCGCCTCGTAGAGCTCGACGCAGGGCACGCTCTTGCCCCTCTGAAGAATCAGGTATTGCAGAAGCAGGCTGCCCTTCTTCGTCTTGCAGATTTTGTCGTCGCGAACCTCGCCGTCCACAAAGAGATGAAACCCGCCTAGCATCTTGATCTGAACTTTTTCGGCCATGCTGCCCCTCCTTCCGCGGTATGGGAAGCTCCGTCCTTCTTGCCATTTATTATCTGCAATACTACGACATTTCCATGTCGTTTGCCGCCGGGTTTCTTTAGAAACACTTCGTACAATGCGATTCCGCCGATATATACCCGGATTTCGCGGGCTATACCCTTTTTTCCAAAGCCTCCGGCTGCGTCGCATGCAAAATTGCGCTGTCGCGGGTGATAAAACCCTGCGAATAGAGCCTGAACAGGTCGCTGTCCATCGTGCGCATGCCCTCCGAGGCGCCGGAAAAAATCACGTTGTCGAGCTGATGCACCTTGCCCTCGCGGATCATGTTCTGGATCGCGCGATTGACGATCATCACCTCGAAGGCCGGGATCAGTCCGCCCTTTTTGTTCGGGATCAGCTGCTGCGAGACGACGGCGCGCAAAACCATCGAGAGCTGTATGCGCACCTGCTGCTGCTGCTCGGCCGGAAATACGTCGATCAGCCGGTCTATCGTCTTTGCCGCGCCGACCGTGTGCAGCGTCGAAAACAGCAGATGGCCGGTCTCGGCGGCCGTCAGCGCCGTGTGAATCGTCTCGTAATCGCGCATTTCGCCGAGCAGAATCACGTCCGGCGACTGCCGAAGCGCCGCGCGCAGCGCCTTTCCGAAGCTCTCCGTGTCGTGCAGAACCTCGCGCTGGCTGACGATGCTCTCCCGGTGCGGGTACAGGAATTCGATCGGGTCCTCGATCGTGATGATGTGCTCCGGGCGCGTGCGGTTGATGCGGTCGATCAGGCACGCGAGCGTCGTGCTCTTGCCGCTTCCGGCGTTCCCGGTCACGAGCACGAGGCCGCGCCGCGTGTCCGCGAGTGACATGACCGCCTCGGGGATGTTGAGCATTTTTGCGTCCGGCAGGCCGAACGGCACGACGCGCAGAATCGCCGCGAACGTGCCGCGCTGGCGGTACGCGCTGCACCGAAACCGACTGACGTCGGTAAGTGAAAACGAGAAATCATCGTCGCCGGTCTGTTCCAATTGGTCAAGCGCGCGGTCCCCCGCGAGGCGGTAGATGTCCTTCAGAAGGCAGTGCGCGTCGGAGGGCGACATGCGCTTCTGCGTAAGCTTGAGCAGCTTTCCCTCGCTCTTGAGCATCACAGGCGCGCCGGGGACGACGAATATGTCCGAGGCGCGCATCTTGAGCGCGCGGCACAGGAGTTCCGCGAGCATCGCATCGCTCTGCGAACCCGCCGCGGAGATCCTCCCTAAGCAATCAGCGTCCATCGCTCGTCCTCCTCTTCGCCTCCGCCGACCGTCTCCAATCGGCTGAACAGAATGAGAATCCGGTCGGTTTCCGTCGACGGCAGGATTTTTACGCGCACGCGGAGAGCGCGGGTTTCGCCGACCGGCGCTGTAAACTCCGCCTCGCCCCCCACGTCGAGCGCGAGCGCGTCGGATACGAGCGCCTCGTATTCTTCGGCATCCGCGCCCGCTTCCCGTCGGAGCGCGAGTAATTGGTTGTCAAGCTCACTTATCCACAAACCGAATTCGGTTTGTGCATTATAGTAGTCCGTCGACATCCGCTGCGTCCGCGCGCTCATCGCCATGTCGCCCCGCGCGCTGATCAGCGACAGGACGCCGAGCATCGTCATCAGAAGCACCACGAGGATCATCAATACCGTGGACGCGCCGGGACCAATCCTTCCCTTTGATTCGCTCATTGCGCGCTCCTCTCCGGACGGTAGTTCGCCGTCTCGACGGAGACCACGGTTGCATCCTCGACCGCGACCCGCACGCGGTAGCGATAGAGCGTCCCGGCGGGCGACGGCTCCGCGTCCGCTTCGGCCGACACGCTGTATTCTCTCCCGTTGTGCGCGTAGTGTTCCACGTCCGCGACATCTTCCCCCGCGACGAGGCGCTCCAGCGCGTCCTGCGCGAGCAATGTGCCGTAGGTCGACGCCTCGCTCTCGCGGCTCAGCGCGCTCGCGGCCGAAAAAAGCCGAAAGAGCGTCAACGAGGAAAGCGCCAAAAACAGCACGACGATGATCAGCTCACAGAGCATCGTCCGCGTGCGGCTGTTTTCTCGCATGCGCATCCCTCCTATTCCGGCAGCGCGACATGCACTGCGTACTCTGTCCCGTCTACGGTCGCCCGAAGCCGGATCAAGCGCTCGCCCGCCATCTCGGCCCGAAAGTCGTCGAGCTTCGCGATGGCCTGTCCGCACTCGGGCTCAAACACCATGCCGCGCTCCGAGAACACCTCGTAGAGCCGGCCGCCGTGCGCGTAGATGCGCGTCTCGTACCACTCGCCCTCGATCTGCTCGGAAAGCACCAAGCTGGAACCGACTTCGGTTTGTTCTATGCGCGCTTCGCCGCTTTCGCCCATGCTCCGGAGCTTCCCGGTCACATAGGTGATCGCCGAGCGCAGGCTGTGGTTGTTCTCCGCGCGCGCGGCCACCGAGCGGTAGACGCCCGCGCCGAGCACGACCGTCAGAAGCGCCATCAGCGCGAATACCGCGATCGCCAGAAACACGCTGAAGCCGCTCGCGGAGGAGAGGCGAATGCCCTTGCGCTTCATCGCGCCTCAACCCCCTTCTCGCGCTCGACGACGCGTATGCTCGGCAGGATGTTGTCGGCGAAGCTGTCGTAGAAGACGACGTAGCGCTCGGAATCCACCCTGATGCCGTAGTTTTCCTCGAGGTAGCCAAGCGTCGCGGGATATCGCCCCTCGACCACGTAGCAGGTGATGACCGCGCGATTGATCGCGTCCTCCAGCAGCTTTCGCTCCTCCTCGGTGACGCGGCGCGCGTTGAAGTTCACCGCGAAATAGAGCGCGGCGACCAGGAGCGCCATCGCGCACAGGGCGATGATCCACCCGCGTCTTTTCATCGCAAACCCTCCGCTAAATCATCGAGGAAAGCAGTCCGGCCAGCGGGAGCATGACCGAAAGGAGAATCGCTCCGGCGATTACCGCGAGCAGCGCGACCAAAATCGGCTCGATCAGCGCCTCGGCGTTCGAGATATCCCGGTCGAACCGCTCCCGGTAGATCGCCGCGAGCTTTCCGAGCACGCCGTCGACCCGCCCGGCGGACGCGCCCGCGCGCAGCATCCGGGCGTGCAGCCCGTCGAAGATGTCCGTTTGACCGACGGCCTGGCTGAAGGCCATGCCGCCGGCGACCGCGTCCTCGATGGCCTTGACCTTCGCGCGCATTTCGCCGCCGCCCGAGAGCCCCTCCACCAGCGGAAGCGCGTCCTCGATCGGATATCCGCTGGCAAGCAGCGTCGTCATCGCGGTCGCAAATCGCTCCGCTTCCATCGCCCGCGTGATCCTGCCGAAGATCGGCGTCAATCGGCGAAGAACCGACAGCACCTTTTCCCTGAGGCGCGTCCGCAACAGAACCGCGGCCACCGCCGCGACCAGCAGGATCGCCCCGACGATCGCCATCGCGGCGACGCCGATGACCACGCCCGCGTTCATCACGCCCTCGGCGGTCGCGTAGAGTCCGGCGCCCAGGTCCCTAAGCACCCGCGCGAACACCGGCATCACGCAGAACACGACGACGGCGATCACCGCGGCCATCAGAAGCGACAGCGCCGTCGGGTATAGGATCGCCTGCTTCAGGTTTCTGCGCACCTGCGCCTCGCGCTGGTAGGAGTCGGAGAGCGCAAAAAGCACGTCGTCGAGCTTGCCGGCCTGCTCGCCGACGCGGATCATGCGGATCGCGTAGGTCGGGAGCACCGGAGCGACCTCCAGCGCCGCATGCAGCGCGCCGGTGCTCTCCAGCGCCCTGTGCAGCCGGTCGAACAGCGGCCCCGAGCGCGTCGCGCGGAAGTCGTCGCACA
>JAAYZL010000388.1 GCA_012514855.1 Clostridiales bacterium | reverse complement strand
CGCGGTAGCCGTCGAAGTACGCGAGCGCGGAGAACATCCACGGCGCGGGGATGCCGTTCCGGGCGGCCGCAATCGCGACGTTGCGCAATCCCCGCTGGCAGTTGCCGAGTTTTTCGGCGAAGTACGGGTCGATCAGCAGGTTGTCAAGCGCCGGGTCGCGGTCGAACGCCTCCTTGATCCTGCCCAGGAAGGCGCTCCGGATGATGCAGCCGCCGCGCCAGAGCAGCGCGATGCCGCCGTAGTTGAGCTCCCAGCCGTTCGTCGCCGCCGCCGCGCGCAAAAGCGCGTAGCCCTGCGCGTAGGAGGTCAATTTCGCCG
The DNA here is from genome assembly GCA_012514855.1 of Clostridiales bacterium. The sequence continues at coordinate 8,361 of JAAYZL010000388.1, read as the reverse complement.
CGTACAGCGCATGCTCGAGGTCGCTCAAAAACGCCTCGCGGTCGCCTTCAAACGCCGGCGCGGGCCCCTTGAGCACGGACGCCGCGCGCACGCGCTCGTCCTTGATCGCCGACAGGCAGCGCGCGAACACCGCCTCGCCGATCAGGGTCAGCGGCACGCCCTCGTTCAGCGCTTCGACGACCGCCCACTTGCCGGTGCCCTTCTGCCCGGCGGTGTCGAGGATCTTGTCGATCAGGGGCTCTCCGTCCTCGTCGACCGTCTTTAAAATGGCCGCGGTGATCTCGATCAGATAGCTGTCGAGCTCACCCTTGTTCCATTTTTCGAACGCCCCGCCGATCTCGCCCGGGCGCATGTTTAGCAGCGTCCGCATGATCTGGTACGCCTCGCCGATCAACTGCATGTCGCCGTACTCGATGCCGTTGTGCACCATCTTCACGAAGTGGCCGGCGCCGTCCGCCCCGACCCAGTCGCAGCAGGGAACGCCCTCGACGTTCGCGGCGATCGCCTGCAGGAGCGGCTTCAAATGCGGCCACGCGGCGGCGGAGCCGCCCGGCATCAGGCTCGGGCCGTTCAGCGCGCCCTCCTCGCCGCCGGACACGCCGCAGCCGACGAAGTTGAACCCGCGGCTCTCGACGTACTTCGCGCGCCGGATCGTGTCGCGGAAGTTCGAGTTTCCGCCGTCGATCACGATATCGCCGGGCGAGAGAAGCGGCAGAAGCCCCTCGAGCATGTCGTCGACCGGGCTTCCCGCGCGGATCATCAGCATGATTTTGCGCGGCAAGGCGAGGCTCTCGACGAATTCCGGAAGCGACTGAGCGCCCACGACGTCTTTCCCGCTGCCGCGTCCCGCGAGAAACCCGCGCACCTTCTCGGGGTTTCTGTTGTACACCGCCACGCGAAAGCCGTGGTTCAAGAGGTTCAGCGCCAGATTTTCCCCCATCACGGCCAGGCCGATGATGCCGATATCCGCCTTGTTCAAAGCACGTCCCCCATTTCGATCTAATATATCACACATCGGATACTATAAGTCACACGCGCGAAAAAGTCAATCCCCGCGGCGGATTCACCGGCATATCTTTTTCCCGGCACTTCGGTCAGAAGTCGAAGGTGTCCGGGTCGGGGCCGGTGCGGAAGTCGCGGTTCAGCGCGTCGATCGCTTTCATGTCCTCGCTCGAAAGCTCGAAGTCGAACACCTTCGCGTTGTCGACGATCCGCTCGCGGCGGGCGGACTTCGGCAGCGCGATGATGCCGCTCTGCAGGCTCCAGCGGATCAACACCTGCGCGGCGGTATGGCCGTGTTTTTTCGCGATCCGGGCGATCGCGGGGTCGTCGCGCAACTGGCCGTCGTTGCCCCCGAGCGGGCGCCAGCCCTCGACCTCGACGCCGAGCGAGCGGCAGTATTCGACGAGCGGCTTCTGCGTCAGAAACGGGTGCAGCTCGATCTGGTCGACCGCGGGCACGACCTTCGCGATCTTGAGCAGCTCCTCCATGTGGCGCCGGTGGAAGTTGCTGACGCCGATCGCGCGGGCGCGGCCCTCGCGGTAGAGCTTCTCCATGACCGGCCAGCTCTTTTCAAACCCGACGACCGGCCAGTGGATCAGGTACAGGTCTACGTAGTCGGTGCCGAGCCTTTCGAGGCTCTCCTCGAACGCCTCGAGAGGCCGGTTCTTGCGCATGTCGTCGTTCCAGAGCTTCGTCGTCAGAAAGATGTCCTCGCGCGGGACGCCGGAATCGCGCATGCCCTTGCCGACGCCGCGCTCGTTTGCGTAGACCGCGGCGGTGTCGATGTGCCGGTAGCCGGCCTCGAGCGCCCAGCGCACGCAGTCGGCGGTCTTCGCGTCCTCGACCTGAAACACGCCCAGCGCGAGCCGCGGGATTTCGACGCCGTTGTTCAGGCGGATCGTGGATCGGATGTCCATGGTTGTTCCTCCTCTATTGCGTTCGGTTCTCCGGCCGTTTCCATTATATTGGATGCCCGTCCCTTTTGCAAGCGGCTTAACGGCCGCTTCCCTTGCGGCCTTTTCGCGGGCATGCTGCGCTTGCGAAGGCAACCTTGCCCAAGGGGGGGCCTTTTCGATGAGCGACCGGTTTCTGTTTGTGCGCGCGGACGTCGTCGGCGCCGCGCTTCGGATGCGTCGTTCCGCTCGTTCCCGAGCGTCAAAAAGCTCGCGGAGTCGGTCATCCGCGAGGCATTGCTCTGCATCACGCCCGGCGATAGGCCCGTGAACGTCGTCGACAGGCAGGCGCCCGAGCGCCCGGACCGCCTCTCCTAAAACTCCGCCCCGGACGATTCCGGGGCGGAAATTTTATAAGAGTTCGATTTCGATCCCATCGCTCAGAAGTTCCACCGTCCCCTCGCGCGTCAGCAGCACCTTCGCGCCGGCGATTTGCAGCGCGGTCACGACCCGCGGGTCCTCGGGCTCCTTTTCGTCGCTGGTGATGACCGCGTATTCCGGCGACACCGCCTCGAAGAACAGCGCGCTCAGCTTCTCGTAATTCCCGTGGTGCGGCACCTTCAACACGTCGCTCGAGAGGCCGCCCTCGTCGATCAGTTCCGCGAGCCGCGTGTTCTCGGCGTCGGCCGCGAACAGGAACCGCACGCCGCCGTGCCGAAGCCGGACGACTAGCGAAAAGTCGTTCTCCTCATCCTCGCCGTAGAAGTCCCTGTTCGCGACGTCGATTTCGAAATACAGCCCGTCCAGCGCGAACGACAGGTTTTCCGAGAGCGCCTCGGCCTCGATCCCGGCCTCCGAAAGCGCCTCGCGGTACTGCGTCAGCTGCTTCGAATCGCCCCGATAGTCGGGCTCGAGCACGCGCCCGACCGGGATGCCCGCGACGACCGCGTCCGCGCCGCCGACGTGATCCTTGTCGAAATGCGTGACGATCATAAAGTCCAGGCGGTCGATTCCGCGCGCGGCCAGGTCTTCGACGATCCCCTTCCCGGCCTTGTTCTTGCCCGCGTCGATCAGCACCGCCGCCGCGTCGGTGTACAGAAGAATCGCGTCCGCCTTGCCGACGTCGTAGAACACCGCCCGGAGCTCCCCGTCCTCGGCGGCGGCTAAGCAGCCCGCGAGCAGCATGCACGCAAGCAGCGCGCAAAACAGCTTTCGCATGCGATCACCTCCCCTGCAGAGAGTATCCCCTGTTTGAAGCGGGGTGAAACAGCGGCGTCAGAAGCCGAGCGAAGCGCCCTTGTCGAACACCGGCTTCAGCGCGCCGTACAGCTCGCCGTAGACGGCGTACGCGTCGCGGTAGCCCTTCTGGTTCTCGCGGTTCGGCAGCGTCTCGGTCTCGGGCCGGAGGATCGACGCGGCCTCCCCGAGGCTCTTCCAGATTCCCGCGCCGACGCCCGCGACCAGGATCGCCCCGTAGGCGCCGCCCTCGCCGGACGCGGACATCGTGTAGACCGGCAGGTCGAAGATGTCGGCCTGCATCTGCCGCCAGAGCGGGGATACGGAGCCGCCGCCGGACGAATAGATCTTCTCGATCGGCACAAACGCCGCCATGATGTCGGCGACCTGCTTGAGCGAGTAGGTGACGCCCTCCATGACCGCGCGCGTGATGTCCGCGCGGGTCGAGGAGAGCGACAGCCCGTAGAAGGCGCCGCGCGCGTTCGGGTCGGCGTAGGGCGCGCGCTCGCCGGACAGGTACGGCGCGAACAGCACGCCGTTCGCCCCGGGCCTCGACTGGGCGGCGGACTTGTCCATCAATTCGTATACGCTCTTGCCCGCAAACTTCGCGTCGTCCTTCATCTGCTCGCAAAGCGTGTCGCGGTACCAGCGGTAGCTGCCGCCGGCGGCCAGCGTGCAGCCGATCGCCTGCCAGAGCCCCGGCGCGTTGTTGCAGAACATCTGCAAGGCGCCGTTCGGGTTGTCGAAATACTTATCGAGCGCCATCGACACGTTGCCCGCGGTGCCGATCACGACGCCGACGACGCCGGGCTTCACGAGACCCGCGCCGGTCGTCTGGATGACGGCGTCGCCGCCGCCGAGATATACCGGCAGCCCCTCCGGGAGCCCGGTCTCCTCCGCGCAGACCCTCGTCACGCGCCCGGCCAAGTCGGTCGACTCGCGCACCTCCGGGAAGATCGACTTGGGAAGCCCCGCGAGCGCGATCAGCCCGTCCGACCACGCGCGCGCCTTCGTGTCGAAGAAGCCCGTGCCGGACGCGTCGGACATGTCGAGCATCAGTTCGCCCGTCACCTTGAGCCGTATGTAGTCCTTCGGGCAGACGAACGTCCGCATCTTCGCGAAGTTCTCCGGCTCCTCGTCGCGCAGCCACAGGATCTTTCCGCCGGTGTAGCCCGCGAGCATCTGGTTGTTCGTATAGGTCAGGAGCCCCGAGAGCCCGCCGGCCTTCCCGGTGATCCAATCGCACTGCCTTTGCGTGCGGCTGTCGCACCAGAGGATCGCCGGGCGGATGACGTTTTGCCCGCTGTCGAGCGCGACCAACCCGTGCATCTGCCCCGAGAAGCTCAGCGCCGCGATTTCGTCCTTCGGCACCTTCGGGAGGATTGCCTTCAGCCCGCGAACGACCGCGCCCCACCAGTCGGACGGGCGCTGCTCGCACCAGCCCGCGCGCGGCGTCAAGAGCGGGTACTCCTGCGTCGAGGACGCGACGACCGCGCCCAACTCGTCGACCAGAATGCACTTCGCGCCGGAGGTTCCGATATCGAGCCCTATCAGGTATCTGTTCGCCATGTCGTTCATCCTTTCGTCTCGTCGGGCTTCGCCCTGATCTTCTTGAAGTTGATGCGGTTTTCGTTGCCGTTGATCAATCTGCGTATGTTCGAGCGGTGGCTGAAGATCGTGATCACCGCGAGCGCGATCGCGAAGCCGAGGTACACCCAGAAGTTGCCGCTCTCGGGGTAGATGAAGCCTATGACGACCGGGAACAGCGCCGAGGTGATGATGGACGCGACCGACACGTAGCCCGTCAGCCCCGCGATCAGTATTTCGACCCCCAGGAGCCCCAGCGCGACCGGCCAGTTGAGCGCGCACACCATGCCCAGCGCGCAGGCCATGCCCTTGCCGCCGCGGAAGCCGTTGAATATCGGCCAGTTGTGGCCGATGATCGCGCACAGTCCGCCGACGAGCAGGCCCGGGTCCCCGAGCAGCCAGAAGCCCAGCATCGCCGCCGCGAACGACTTGAGCGCGTCCCCGACGAGCGTCATCGCGCTCGGCAGCCACCCGAGCGTCCGGAGCACGTTCGTCGTGCCGGCGCTGCCGCTGCCGTAGTTGCGGATATCCATCTTGTAGCGGCTCGCGACGATGATCCCCATCGAGATGTTCCCCAACAGGTATCCCGCGACCGCGATTACCGGATAGCGCCACCAGATCATTGCGATTTCCTCCGGGGCCAGCGCCCCAACAATACTCTATTCCCTGCCCTTTTCCCTCTCCCGGAGCACAAACCGGAGCGGCGTGCCCTCGAAGCCGAACGCCTTTCGGAACTGGTTCTCCAGATAGCGCTCGTAGGAGAAGTGCATGAGCTCCGCGTCGTTGATGAACATGACGAACGTCGGCGGGCGCACGCCCTGCTGCGTCGCGTAGTAGATCTTGAGCCTGCGCCCGGAGGTCGACGGCGGCTGCAGCGCGGCCTGCGCGTCGGCCATCACGTCGTTCAGGACGCCGGTCGTGATCCTGCGGCTCGCCTGCCGGTAGACCGAGCGCACCATGTCGAGCACGCGGTTCGTCCGCTGCCCGGTCAGGGCCGAGATGAACAACACCGGCGCGTACGCCATGAACTTGAGCTCCTCGCGCACGTCCTTCACATATTTTTCGAGCGTTCCGGTCTCCTTCTCGAGCGCGTCCCACTTGTTGACGCAGAGGATCGCGGCCTTGCCCTGCTCGTCGATGTAGCCGGCGATCTTCGCGTCCTGCTCGGTCACGCCCTCGGTCGCGTCGATCAGCAGGATCGCCACGTCGCAGCGGTCGATCGCCGCCAGCGCGCGCACGACCGAGAAGCGCTCCAGCGACTGGTACTCGATCGAGCGCTTGCGGCGGATGCCCGCGGTGTCGATGATGACGAACTCGTCGTCGCCGTCCTTAAACCGCGTGTCGATCGCGTCGCGCGTCGTGCCGGCGATGTCGGACACCATCACGCGCTCCTCGCCGAGCAGCCGGTTGACGAGCGAGCTCTTGCCGACGTTCGGCTTTCCGACGACCGCGATCTGAACCGCGTCCTTCTCTTCCCCGTCTTCGTCGGATTCCGGAAGCAGCTTCATCAATTCCTCGAGCAGGTCGCCGAAGTTCAGCAGGTTGACCGACGAGATGCCGATCGGGTCGCCGATGCCCAGCTGATAGAAGTCGTAGACGTCGTTGAGCCTCCCGACGCTGTCGATCTTGTTGACGACGAGCATCACGGGCTTGCCGCTCCTGCGGAGCAGGTCGGCGACCGTCTCGTCGTCCGCGGTCATCCCCTGCTTCCCGTCGACGAAGAACAGTATCGCGTCGCAGGTCTCGATCGCGATCTCGGCCTGGCGGCGCATCTGGATCAAGAGCGGGTCGTCGCTGTTGGGGTCGATGCCGCCGGTGTCGATCAAGGTGAATTTGCGGTTCTGCCACTCGCAGTCCGCGTACACGCGGTCGCGCGTGACGCCCGGCGTGTCCTCGACGATCGCGATGCGCCGCCCGGCCATCTTGTTGAAAAACGTGGATTTTCCGACGTTCGGCCGTCCGACGATGGCCACTAGCGGCTTTGCCATTCAACTGCCTCCACAATCGCGTCCAGGAGCTCGTCGCCGCGCCGCCCGGCCGGAACGACCGGCCTCCCCAGCGCGCTTATGACTTCCCCGAGCGTCATATCGTCCAAGAATAGGTTGTCACCTTCGCGGAGCATACATGCGGTAATTAGAAAAATTTCCCGATCCAGGCCGTGAAGCCCGCGGATCAGGTCGCCGCCGGTCAAGAGCCCCGAGACCGTGACCTCCTCCCCGAAGAACCCGTTTTTCAGCGGATATACCCGGACGTCCGCGCCCGTGACCGGGTGCTTTTCGATCAAATCCCTAAGGAACGCGCCCGCGGAGGCGCCGCACGCGATGCCCATTTTTTTCTTTCCGCCGGGCTGCCGCGCGGATTCGGGGAGCTCGTTCCACGCCTCGGAAAACTCGGTCTCGAGCAGCCGCAGCAGCCCCACGCCGTCGTCGATCTGCGCGTAGTCCTCGTACTCCGCGTCCGAGGGAATCGGCGTCTCCGCCGCGAGGTAGAACTCGTCCGACGGAAACACGAAGCGCGTGCCGGTCTCGCGGAGCAGCTTTTCGCGCCATTTCGCGGCGGTTTCGAGCACCTTTCCGGCCTCGTCGCGCGTGTACTTCCGAAGCGGATAGAGCCCCTCGCGGTGGCCGGTCAGCCCGACCGGGACCAAGGCCAGAGAGCGCGCCGAGGGGAAGAAGCCCGCGAGCGTCGCGATTGTCTCCTCGAGCGCCGCCCCGTCGTTGACGCCGGGGCAGAGCACCGCCTGCGCGTGGAACTCGATGCCCCCGTCCGCGAGCTTTCGAAGCTGGCCCGTCAGCCGCCGCGCGCGCTCCGTGCCGAGCAGATGGCTCCGGAGCTGCGGGTCGGTCGCGTGCACCGAGACGTACAGCGGCGACGCGCGCCTTCTGACGATGCGGTCTATCTCGCGGTCGCTCAAATTCGTCAAGGTCACGTAGCTCCCGGTCATCAGGCTCAGGCGCCAGTCGTCGTCCTTGACGCGCAGAGACTCGCGCGCATGCGAGGGCAACTGGTCGACGAAGCAGAACAGGCAATCGTTGCAGCAGAGCCTTGTTCCCGACATCAGCGGTTTTTCGAAGTTCAGCCCGATCGGCTCGTACTCGTCCTTTTCGAACGCGTACTCGGTTTCCTCCGCGCCGCGCCGCACGCACATGCGAACCCGCGATTCGGCGGAGAGCGCCTGGTAGTCCAGAAGGTCGATCACGCACTCGCCGTTGATCGAGAAGAGCTCGTCCCCCGGCTCGATTCCCAGCGCCTCGGCGACGGAGCCCTCGTCGACCGAAACAATCCTGTGCGCCATTTTCCCCTCCGAAACACGAAATCCACCGATTATATTATCCCCCAATTGGGCATTTTCGTCAATACCGAAGCGGCTTCTTCCGCCAAAATTTGTTGGAAATGGGGGAATTTAACCGTTTCGTGCTTGTCTTTTTGGGAAGAATACATTAGAATAAGCTGCTTTCAAACAACGGCAATCTTGAATGTAGGAGGAAAACCATGGCGCAGAAGTTTGTCTATCTGTTCAGCGAGGGCAACGCGGGCATGCGCGATTTGCTCGGCGGCAAGGGTGCGAACCTCGCCGAAATGACCAATCTCGGCCTGCCGGTTCCGCAGGGCTTTACGATCACCACCGAGGCCTGCACCAGCT
>JAAYZL010000387.1 GCA_012514855.1 Clostridiales bacterium | reverse complement strand
TGCGCATCGCGTCCGCCATGTCGACCCACGGCGAAAACACGCGCTCGCACCAGGCGTCCTCGCGCGCGTTGATCGTGTGGTAGAGGATTTTCATCCCCAGGTGCGACATGCCGACCTCGTAGGTGTCGGGGAACAAAAAGGCGTAGCGCACGTCGACCTGCGAAATATCCTTCGACACGGAGCCGTACTCGCCGCCCATATATCGAACGGGCTTTTCGACGCGCTCCAGAAGCGCGTCGATCTTGTCGGAAAGGTTCAAGGCGATACCTCCAGCACTACTTCCTGACCGATCGTCGGCGTGCGGGACTGTACCACCGCCCGCCGACCCGCAAAACCTTCGGTTTTTCTGATCTTTTCCTCTCGATCGTCGGCGTGCGGAACTGTACTACCGCCCGCCGACCCGTAAAACCTTCGGTTTTTCTGATCTTCCACCCAACTTTAGCACGAAAGGACAATCCTATCAACGGCAAAATGTTAAACAATTTGATTTTTCCGAAAACAACCCGAATGCACTTGACGCGCGCCCAAAAAACGACTATCATTCTTTTAATTTCCGCCACGTGGATGAATATTTATACACGGAGGTATAATTATGCAGAAACTGCCGTTCTGCCCCGCCGGGAAGCTCCGGGAGATCGCGTCCGTGTACCCGACGCCCTTCCACCTGTACGACGAGCAGGGGATTCGAGACACCGCGCGGCGCGTCCGCGAGGCGTTTTCGTGGAACCCGGGGTTTCGGGAATACTTCGCGGTCAAGGCAAACCCCAACCCGCACATCCTCTCGATTCTGAAGAGCGCGGGCTGCGGCGTCGACTGCGCCTCCCTGACGGAACTGATGCTCGCCGAGGCGGTCGGCTTTCGCGGCGAGGAGATCATGTTCTCCTCCAACATGACGCCCGGCGAGGAATATCGGTTTGCCCGGGAGCTCGGCGTCATCGTAAACCTCGACGACATCACGCACATCGATTTCCTGAAAGAGAACGGCGGCATTCCCGAGAAAATCTGCCTGCGCTACAATCCGGGCGGAGAATTGCACATCGGAAACACCACGATGGGCCACCCGTGGGACGCGAAGTACGGGCTGACGCGCCCGCAGATTTTCCGCGCGATCCGGCTTTTGCAGGCCGAGGGCGTGAAGCAGTTCGGGCTTCACACGCTGCTCGCGAGCAACTCGACCGACCAGGCGTACTATCCGACGATCGCGAAGATGCTGTTCAAGCTCGCCAAGGAAGCGCACGAGATGATCGGCGCGGAGTTTTTCATGATCAACCTCTCCGGCGGCATCGGAATCCCCTACCGCCCGCAGGAGACGAGCGCCGACATCTTCGAGATTTCCCGCGAAGTGCAGAAGCTCTACGCGGAGATGATTGCCCCGTCCGGCATGGACGTCAACATCGCAAGCGAGCTCGGGCGCTACATGACCGGCCCGCACGGCTGCCTCGTCGCGACCGCGATCCACGAAAAACACATCTACAAGGAATACATCGGCCTCGACGCGTGCGCCGCGAACCTGATGCGCCCCGCGATCTACGGCGCCTACCATCACATCACCGTCGCAGGCAAGGAGAACCTTCCCAACGACCATATCTACGACATCGTCGGCTCGCTGTGCGAGAACAACGACAAGTTCGCCGTCGACCGGCCGCTGCCGAAGATCGAGATCGGCGACCTCGTCGTCATCCACGACACCGGCGCGCACGGCTATTCGATGGGTTACAACTACAACGGAAAGCTGCGCTCCGCCGAAATTCTGCTCCATCCGGACGGGAGCTTCGACAGGATTCGAAGGGCCGAGTCGCCCAGGGACTATTTTGCGACGCTCGACGGGACGGAATTCCACAAAAAGCTCGCAAATCAGACCGAAGTCGAAAAATAAAAGACCGAAGTCTTTATAAAAGAGACTTAAGTCTTTAAACTACAGACCGGATTCTTGTATTCCTCTCCCTCGGCGTACCCGCGCAGGCGCTTCAGTATCTTGCTCTCGAGCCGCGAGACCTGCACCTGCGAAATGCCCATCTCCTTTGCGATCTCGGTCTGCGTCTTTGCGTGGAAGTACCTCAGCGCGATCAGGCGCATGTCCTCCTTCGGAAGCACCTTCAAGAGGCTCTGAAGGAGGATTTTTTTGTCGATCTCCTCGACCTCGTCGTAGCCGATCGTCTCCCCGAGCGACAGCGTGTTCTCCGAATCGATCGGCGCGTCGAGCGAGCGCACCGGCTGCACGGCGTTCAGCGCGAGCAGCACGTCGCCCCGGCTCATATGGAGGCTCTCCGCGATGGCCTCGATCGACGGCTCGCGCCCGGTCTCCTTCAACATCTTTTCGCGCGCGGCCTCGATCTTCTTCGCGTTGTCCTTGATCGAGCGCGCGACGTGCACGCTCGAGTCGTCCCGCAGAAACCTGCGAACCTCCCCCATGATGACCGGCACCGCGTAGGTGGAAAACGCGACGTTGTAGCCCGGGTCGAAGCGCTCGATTGCCTTCAGGAGGCCCATGCAGCCGTACTGAAACAGGTCGTCGTATTCCCGGCCCCGGTCCTGAAACCGCTTCACGATGTACTTCACAAGCCCAAGGTTCTCGCTGACCAGCTCCTCGCGCGCCGCCATGTCCCCTCCCTGCGCGAGCCTGAGTTTTTCGAGCGTTCTTTGGTGCCTGTCCGGCGTCAAGCGCGCCGCGCGCTTTCCGTTTCACACGCGCGCAGCCGCTTTACGAGGGTCACGGTCGTGCCGCGCCCCGGCTTTGACTGGACGTTCACCTCGTCCATAAAGCTTTCCATGACGGTAAACCCCATGCCGGAGCGCTCGTCCTCGGCGCAGGTCGTGAAAAAAGGCGTGCGCGCCAGCGCGATGTCGTCGATGCCCCGGCCGTTGTCGATCACGTCGACCTTGAGCGTGTCGTCCTCGTAGAGCACCGCGTGCAGCCGGACCGTGCCCGGCTGGTCGCCGTAGCCGTGGACGATCGCGTTCGTCACGGCTTCCGAAACGGCGGTCTTGACGTCCGCGAGCTCCTCCAGCGTCGGGTTCAGCGGCAGCACGAACGCGCTGATGACCAGCCGCGCGAAGCTCTCGTTCTTTCCGGCGGCGGGGAAATCCAGCCGCATTTCATTCTTGATTTTCATACGCCCCTCCGCTTTCATGC
>JAAYZL010000386.1 GCA_012514855.1 Clostridiales bacterium | reverse complement strand
GCTCGGCATCGCGCTCGAGGACGAGTTGTCCGGCAAGCTCACGTGCAACCTGGGCATATTGCGCTACGACGGCGCATGCATGACCGCGCAATTGGACATCCGCTACCCGCTCTCGGCGTCCGAGGAAACGCTCTGCGGCCGGATCGCGATAAAGATGTCGCCCGCGCAGGTCGCCGTCACGCGGCTCTACGGCCACGCGCCGCACCACGTGCCGGCCGATCACCGGCTCGTCAAGGGGCTGATCAAGGCGTACGGCGACGTGACCGGCAAGAAGGGCTACGCGTTCGCGATCGGCGGCGGCACGTACTCGCGCTGCATGCCCGATACCGTCGCGTTCGGCCCGAATTTCCCGGGCGATATCGACACCTGTCACATGCCGGACGAGAATTTTTCCCTGGAAAAGATGATGCTCAGCATCCGCATCATGGCGCACGCGATCGCGGACCTCGCGGGGCGGGAGAGCTGAAATGCCGCGCGTGTTTTCGATCGCGATCGACGGCCCGTCGGGCGCGGGCAAGTCGACCGTCGCGAAGGCGGTCTCGGAGCGGCTGAACGCGACGTACCTCGACACGGGAGCCATGTACCGCGCGGTCGGGCTGTTCATGGTTCGAAACGGCGTGCCGCTCGACGACCGGGGAGCGATTGCCGATAACTGCGCGCACGCCGAGGTCGACGTGCGCTACGGCGCGGACGGCCGCCAGCGCGTGTACCTCGGCGGCGAGGACGTGTCGGACGCGATCCGCACGGCCGAGGCTTCGCTCGCGGCGTCGGCGGTCTCGACGGTTCCGGAGGTCCGGCGGCGCATGGTCCAGCTGCAGCGGGAGATCGCCAGCGGCCGGGCGGTCGTCATGGACGGCCGCGACATAGGCACCGACGTGCTGCCCAACGCGACGCTCAAGGTGTTTCTGACCGCGTCGATGGAGGTGCGCGCCCGGCGGCGGCACCAGGAACTGCTCGAAAAGGGCATGGACGAGCCGTATGAAAAGGTGCTCGAGGAATTGAAGCGGCGCGACGAGACCGACACGCAGCGCGCGGCCTCGCCGCTTCGCAGGGCCGACGACGCGGTCGAGCTCGACTGTTCGGACATGTCGCTTCAGGAAGTGGCGGACAAAATCGTCCGGCTCGCCGAGAGCGCGATCGGGGAGGGCGCATGAGCGCGCGGTTTTACGACTTTCTGCTTCCGATCGTGCGCGCGCTTTTCGCGCTTGCGTATCCCTTGCGCGTTTCGGGCGCGGAGAACATCCCGAAGGAGGGCGGGTTTGTGCTGTGCGCGAACCACGTGCACGCGCTCGACCCGTTCGCGCTCGCGGCGGCGTGCCATGGGCGGCGGCTGAACTTCCTCGCGAAGGCGGAGCTGTTCAAAAATCCGCTCTCGGCGAAGTTTTTCACCGGCATCGGCGCGTTTCCGGTCCGCCGCGGCGAGACGGACCTCGGGGCCATCCGCCAGTCGATCAAGATCCTCGCGGAAGGCCACGCGCTGGGCATCTTTCCGCAGGGCACGCGCAGCCGCGAGAACGACCGCACGCACATGGAGACCGGCGTCGCGCTGATCGCCCTGCGCTCGGGAAAGAGCGTCGTGCCGGCCTACATCGACGGCCCGTACCGGCTGTTTAAAAGAACCCGCATTCTGCTCGGCGAGCCGGTCAGCCTCTTGGATCTCGGCCGCGATTTCGACCGGGACGCGCTCGCGCAGGCGACCGGGCGCATCGAGGAAGCGATCTGGAAATTGAAATCCTGACCATGTGATCAACAAAAAAAGAGCCTCGCGGCTCTTTTTTGTATGGGACGGTCAGGAGACAGTCGGGACGATCGCCTCGACGGGGACTGCCTGCGCCCGAAGCCAATCGGCAAACGCGCGCAGCTCCGCCGGGAAGACCAGAAACGCCGCGAACGTCAGGATTGTCGCGATCAGCAAAAGCCACAGCGCCGCCGCCGCGAAATTGCGCTTGGACGGGGACTTTGCCAAAAATGCAAACAGGAAAAGCGCGAGGATGTTCACGCCGGGGATCGAAAGAAGGATCAGCGTTCCCATCCAGTTCCATACGGAAACGCGTTTGCGGGGCCCTCTGTTACGCTCGTGATTCATTTGCGGCGCTCCTTCCGGGACGATTTTGCTGCTGTGATACTCCCGCATTATACACCGCCGCCGCGAGTACGTCAAACGCCCGCGGCGAAGTTTCGAGACTTTGTCAAAATTTGCGCGCTTTTTTCACAAACTCAATTCTTTTTGATCACCGTGCAGTACTTCGAGAACAGGAATGCCTGGAATTCGGGCCCGGCAACCCCGTCGGGATCGACGTAGCCCATCGCGAGCTGCGCCGAGGCGACGGCGGTCTCGGTCGCCGCGTTGTAGGTTCCGATGCTCCCGTCGACGTCCGCCCTGTCGAGGTAGCCGAGCTCCCAGAGCTGCCGCTGCAGCTTTTCGACGGACTTCGAGGAGTCGCCCGGTTCGAGCGTCTCGAACTTCTGCACCTCCTTGAAGAGGGATACGCCGGACTTCGGCGCGGCGTCGGAGAACAGGTGCCGCTGAAGCGAGACGCTCGCGTCGCCGGTCTGCTTGATGCCCAGCGCCTTCTGGAACTTCTTGACGGCCGACTCCGTGTGGCCGCCGTAGTTGCCGTCGACGTCCCCCTCGAAGAAGCCGAGCTCCGTGAGCCGCGTCTGCAGATACGTCACGAGCTCGCCCTCCGAGCCCTCGGAGAGCTTGACGATCTCGATGTCGTAGGGGTAGTATCGGTCCCCGGCGCCCGCGGCGGTCGCGCCCTTCGTGGCGTTCGCTCCGGGGTAGGGCGGCGCGTCGTCGGCAAAGAGCAGCGCCTGCAGCGCCGCCGTCGCGACGCCGGTCTCCTGAAGCCCGGCGGTCTTCTGGAACAGCTTGACCGCGGAGATCGTGTTCCTCTCATACTGGCCGTTGGGCGTGCCGTTCGCGTAGCCGAGCTCGACGAGCCGGGTCTGCAGCGCGCGCACCGCGTCGGAATTGTCGCCCTCCTTGAGAAGCGCGTAGCCGCCCAGACGGATCGCCTGCGCCGCGGCGCTTCCGAAGGCCGGGGCGTCGAACGAGAAAAGCTGCGTCTGCAGCGACTCCGTGACCGCGCCGGTCTCCTGCAGGCCCAGCGCGCGCTGGAACTGCCTGACCGCGTCCGCGGTCAAAGCGTCGAAGGTTCCGGAGGGTGTGCCCTCCATGTACTTGAGCTCGATCAGCCGCGACTGCAGCTTCACGACGGGCGTCCCGATATTTCCCTCGGAGAGCACCGCCGCCTCGCCCCGCGCGGCCTGCGTCGAAGCGGGCGCCTGCACCGAGCCGGAGTACCGCTTCGCGCCTTCGGAGTAGAGCTCCTTCTGCAGCTCCACGACGGCGACCTCGTTCGGCTTGAAGCCGTATTCCTTGTAGAACAGGCTCACGGCCTTCGCGGTCTCGTCGTCGTACTGCCCGGTGGTGTTGCCGATGGGATAGCCGAGCTCCTGCAGCCGGTACTTCAGCGCCAATACGCTGCTTCCGACGTCGCCGCGCTGCAGGGTTTCGTAATACGCGGATTTCGAGCGGTTGTAAGCCTCGGAGCCGTACTCCGGCGCGGTCGAGGCGTAGAGAAGCGTCTGCATCTTCGCGGTCGCGATGCCGGTCTGCATCGTCCCGTAGGTCAGCTCGAACCGCTCGACCGCGTCCTCGGTCGCCGCGTCGAACACGCCGGACACCTCTCCCTCGAAGTATTTCAGCTCCTTCAGCCGCGATTGCAGGTTCTGCACGTTCTCGCCGGTGTCCCCGAGCCGAAGCTGCGTATACTGCGTCTCGAGCCTGTCCTGCTCGCGCGACGTGAAGTCCGCCTCGATCCAGGCGGGGTCGAGGACGGTGACCTTGCCGTCGTCGATCTTGAGCGGACTCGCAGGTCCGGTGGCCACCGGCGCGGGTGTCGTCGTCGCGTAGGGCACGACGATGTTTACGGACAGGTCGGGCTTTTTGTTGACGCTCTCGTCCGTGGCCGCGCATCCGCCGAGCAGCATCGCCGGCAGCAAAAGCGCTGCGGCGAGAATAAACGGGGCGGCTCTGTTTCGCATGTCGTTACCTCCGGTTTTATGGATACCTATTATGAGACGCCGTTCGCGCCGAAATGGTTCATTTTTCCGCCCCGAGGATTCGGACGATCGTCCTGAGCGCCTCCTGAAAGGCGGCGAGATCCTCCTCGGACAGCGTGCGCGCCCACGAAAACACGCGCTCGCACAGGTGATGGTAGATCAACTTGAGCCGGGCCCTGCCCTCGTCGCAGATGACGACGTTGACGATGCGGCGGTCCTGGCTGTTGCGCTCGCGCATGACGAGCCCCTCCGCGATCAGATGGTCGACCAGCGGCGTGATGTTCGGCTTCGCGATGCCGAAGTTCTCCGAAATCTGCGTGACGGACACCGATCCCTCGCGGTCGAGCATTGCCAGCACCTCGAGGTGCGACAGCGGCATGCCGAACTCCGTCTGCTCCGCGCCGGTCGGCAAAAGCTTCCGCTTCAGCAGCGGCCACGCCCGGAACAGCAGGTCGTACAGATTCCCGAGTTTTTGCCCGCCCGTCTCCATGCAAATCCCTCCGAAAACGCGATTCCGACGACGCGAAAGAATATGATCTATTGTAGACCGATCGGGCGCGAAACGCAAGAGGGTAACTGATTAAATCTGGGGCAGTTGATACACCTTCACCGTCGGGCCGGAAAACACGGCCTCGCAGTTTTCGGAGAAGTAGATTTCGTCGACAAGGTAGCTGTAGCGCTCGCTGCTGCCGACGACGACATAATCGACGTCGTACGCCTCGAAAAGCTCCCGCGAATCCACGGGCGATTCGAGCATATTTTTCGCGTCCAGATACGCCTTTTCGTAGTCGATGCCGTGGAAATAGAGGTAGCCCGCGGTTCCGCACACGATCTGCCTTCCGGCGAGCGCCGCGACGAAGTTGTTGTGCTGATTGCCGGTCAGGAACACGGCGTCCGCGGGCAGTTCATCGCGGATGAACTCCGCGGCCTCGGCCTCCTCGGCGGAGAAAATCTCGTAGTCGGAGACGACCTCCCGGGCGATCGACAGCGCGCCCGAGGTCAGCGAAACCGCCAGAAACGCCGCCGCGAGCAAAGCGCGCCCGCGGACGCCCCGGAGCCGGTGCCAGATGCCCGCGAGGTAGTTCCCCGCGAGCGGCAGCATCAGCAGAAAAGCGACGTAGAACAGCTTGTTGTTGTCGTATTCGTTGGGCTGGAACTGTATGAACTCCGCCGCAATGTACACGAAAAGCGCGCCGAGCGCCAGACTCCGACCGAGCCGCTTCTGCGCGAGCGCCGCGGGCACCATCAGAATGTACACGGGGCCGACGTTCTTGATCCAGAACCAGAAATACGCATCGATCAGCCAGCCGGTGCCCGCGTCGAAGTTGACCCAGTTGAAGCGGAACGACGGCGAGCCCCCGCCGACCGTCTGCGGCACCGACCACGTGAGCAGCTGCGGAACGGCAAGGACACACGCGATGCCCGCGTAGACGGCGAAGTCCGCAAGCACCTCGTAGCGGCGGTCGGTGTGGATGAGCTGGTAGACGAGGCAGCCGGCCGAGATCAGCGCGAGCGCGAGGAACGAGTGCGTGTGCACCATCGGCATGGCGCCCGCGAGCACGCCGAGCACGACGAACAGCCGTCTGCTCCTCTCCCGCATCGCGCGAACGAGCAGATAGAGCGCGGGGATGACCGTCGCCCAGCCGGCGAGCAGCGTCCTCTGCGGGATCATCATGTCGCAGATCACGTTGACCCAGCGCACGTTGTGCTCGACCATGTTCGCCGGC
>JAAYZL010000385.1 GCA_012514855.1 Clostridiales bacterium | reverse complement strand
GGGCGGTTCAGCGTGTCGACAAAGTCGCCACGCTATCCGGGAAATGCAGGATTGCATTCCCCGGAATTCAGGATTTCCTGTGGCGTTGCGCGCCACGGCCGGAAATCCTGCAAGGAAGCGCGGCCATGCCGCGCGGTTTTGTCTGGGTCTACGCGGCCGTCGGCGCCGCCTTCTGCCTCTGCCTCCGCTCCTTCGAGAGCTGCCAGAGCACGACGATCGCGCCGAGCGCGAGGCCCGTCAGGTCGGTCTCCCAGCCGGGGATGATCATGCCGACGCCGCCGACGAGCGCGAGCAGGCGCTCGAGGATGTTCAGCTTCGCCCTCCAGTGGCCGACGATCGCCATGCTGATGATCCACATGCCCAGCATCGACGTGACGATGATCTGCGCGAGATCGAGCAAGTGCACGTCGATCATCAGCATCTGCGGATTGAACGCGAACACGTAGGGCACGATGAACGCGCCGATCGCGCATTTCGTCGCCTGCCAGCCGGTCTTCAACGGGTCGGACTTGGCGATCGCCGAGCCCGCCATCGCCGCGAGCGCGACCGGCGGCGTGATGTCCGCCACGATGCCGAAGTAGAACGTGAACATGTGCGCCGGCAGCAATTGCAGCCCGTTGGTCACGTCGAGCGCCGGGTTCAGCGCGCGGGCCACGACGGTCGCCATCATGGTCGACGTGATCAGGTAGTTCGCCGTCGTCGGGACGCCCATGCCGAGTATGATCGAGGTGATCATCGTGAAGAACAGGAGCAGGAACACATTTCCCGCCGCGATGTGCGTCAGCCCCGCGCCGAGCTTCGCGCCGACGCCGGTCAGGGAGATCATGCCGGAGATGATGCCGGCGACGCCGCACGCGAGCGCAACGCCGATGACCGAGCGCGCGCCGTTCTCAAGCGCGGCCAGATAGTCCCTGGGGCGCATGCCGTCGCTGTTGTGAAGCGCCTGCCGGACCGCCTCGGCGGTGTTGTCCGGCGGGGCGTCCGCGTCCGGGTTGCGCGTGATCCAGCGAAAGCCGTGGCCCCAGACCGCGAGCACGAGAAGTTCCGCGATCGTCCTCAGATAGCTTCCGACGATGGCCATGCCGATGCCGACCAGCGCCGCGCGCGACGGCGTAAAGCCGCTCGAGAGCGTGATGATGATCGCGATCAGCGGGAGCACGAGATAGCCCTTCTCCATCATCAGCTTTTTGAAGTTCGGCAGTTCCTCGCGCTTAAGCCCGCGCAGCCCGTGCTTGCGCGCCTCGAAGTCGACCGAGAACCAGATGCCCAGGAAGTAGAGTATCGCCGGGATGATCGCGGCCTTCGCGATCGTCGCGTACGGCAGGTTCAGCGCGTCGCACATCAGAAACGCCGCCGCGCCCATGACGGGCGGCATGATCTGCCCGCCGGTCGACGCCGAAGCCTCCGCGGCCGCCGCGAACTCCGGCGGATACCCGAGTTTTTTCATCATCGGAATCGTGAACGAGCCGGAGCCGACGGTGTTGGCGACGGAGGAACCGGAAACCGTCCCCTCGAGCGCGCTCGTCAGCACCGCGACCTTCGCCGGGCCGCCGCGCTTGTGGCCGGCCAGCGCGTTTCCGAAGTCGATGAAGAACTGGCCCACGCCCGTCTTTTCCAGGAACGAGCCGAACAGCATAAACAGGAAGATAAACGTGCTCGACGCGCCGACCGGTGTCCCGAAGACGCCCTCCTGTCCGAAGAACATCTGCTTGATCACGCGCTGCACGGTAAAGCCCTTGTTGTTGAGGAACGACGGCATCTGCCGCCCGAAGAACCCGACCAGCAGGAACACGATCGCCACGCAGACGATCGGAAGGCCGACCACGCGCCTGCAAGCCTCCATCAAAAGCAGCACGCCGACGCCGCCGATGACGTACTGGAAGTCGGTCAGGCGATTCTGGCGGGCGAGGCCCTCGTAGTTGAACACGATATAGAAATAGCAGATCAGCGCGACCGCCGCCAGCGCGGTGTCAATGCCGAATGAAATCCACCAGCCCTTTTTGCCCGCGAAGCCGCCCTTGCGGACGGGATAGAGCGCGAAGGCCAGGAAGACCACGATGCCAAGGTGCAGCGGCCGCATGTGCGTCGAGGGGATGATCTTCCAGGTGCTGTAGAGCTGCACGACCGAAAAAAGGATCAGCACGATGCTGACGATGAGGTTGATCCGCGGGGGAAGCTTGCGCACGGCCTGTTCCTTGTCGTACTTCTGCATGATCTTGTTGATCTCGTCCGCGCTGACCACTTCCACGCGGTGGAGCGTATCCTGCACCGATGCGTGCATGTGCTCGTCCGGAATCGGCGCGCCGTGATTGTCCAACGACATGAAAAGTCTCCTTCCCATAAAGAATTTTTATACCGCTATAACGGCAACGGGGGCGGGCAACGGTGCTGCCCGCCCCTTTCGCCCCATGCGGGGGAAAGTTCCGTTATTCGCCGACGGTGACCGTCAGGCCCTTCTCCGCGTAGTAGCGGGCGGCGCCGGGATGGAACGGCACCGGAACGCCCGTGACGGCCCTCTCCGGGAAGAGTTCCTTGGACTTCGCGTGGCCGATCTGATCCTTGAGCTCGAACATGGTGCTCGTCAGATCGTAGACGAGCTGCTCGTCGAGATCCTTCGCGCAGATCAGCAGGGCGCCGATCGCGGGAACCGTCATGTCCTCCGTCATGCCGGCGTAGGTGTCCGCGGCCACGGCGTAGGGGGTGTAGAACTCATAGGTGGAGGTAATGAAGTCCCACTGCTCGTCCGAGAGGCCGAGGAGCCGGATCTCGCGCTTCGTCGTGATCTCGATGAGCGCCGTGTTCGGCACGCCCGAGGTTACGAAGCCCGCGTCGATCTGCATGTCCTGGAACGCGGTCGCGGTCTCGGCAAACGAGAGGTACTGCGGGTTGATGTCGTCGATCGTGAGCCCGCCGGCCTCGAGCACCTGCACGGCGTTCATGTACGTTCCGGAGCCCGCGGCGCCGACGGAGACATCCTTGCCCTTGAGGTCGGCGATCGTCTGGATGTCGCTGTCCGCGGCGACGAAGAGCTGCACGGCCTCGGGGTAGAGGAAGCCGATTGCGTAGAAGTCGTCAAAGACCTCGCCGCCGAAGAAGTCGTTGCCCGCGTACGCGTACGCCGAGGCGTCGTTCTGGACGGTCGCCACATCGATGTCTCCCTCGCAGATGAACACGATGTTGTCCTTCGAGGCGTCGGTCGGCTGCACGTCCACGTTCAGGTCTTGGATGTTGTTCATCCAGACAGACGCGATCTCGGCGCCCAGCGCGTAATACGTGCCGGCGGTGCCGCCCGTGCCCAGCGAGATGTACGTGGTGGCCAGAGCGCCTCCCGCGCTCAGAACCAGCGTCAGGGCCAGTGCGATTGCAAGCAGCTTTTTCATTGTTTCGTCCCTCCGTCCATGTTTTTACCGAGTATGGGATTATTATAGCGGATGAAGCTGCAAAATGCAATACATATGAATCCCAACAATGTAAAAAATTCAGCCGTCCCGCGAAATCCCCGACATTCGACAATAAAATGCAAGAATTAAAAAAAGTGCTTGAGGTATGGCGGAGGGGTTTTCGAGTCGAACCGCGGCGGACCGGCGGAATTCCGGGGACTTGCTTTTTTGCCCCGAATCCGGTATTATTATCCGGGAAAGACCGCATACTTCTGATTTCGGAGGAAATGCCGTGGCAGCATTCGACCAGTCCAGGATACGAAATTTCTGCATCATCGCGCACATCGACCACGGGAAGTCGACGCTCGCGGACCGGCTGCTCGAAAGGACCGGCGTGATGAAGCTTCGGGACATGACCGACCAGGTGCTCGACTCGATGGAGCTCGAGCGCGAGCGCGGCATCACGATCAAGGCGCAGAACGTCCGGGTCGAGTGGAACGGCCACGTGTACCACCTG
>JAAYZL010000384.1 GCA_012514855.1 Clostridiales bacterium | reverse complement strand
TCCCGCATCTGCTCGTTTTTGAGCACGGGCAGCGCCGAGGTGTCCACGCCGCAGATTTCAACCTTTTTGATGGACATATCTCCACCTCCACGGCAAGAGTATTGCCGTCGAAATGGGACGCTATACAACCGGCATGCAGAGCCATGCGGAGGTTTTGGAAGAAAATTGGCAGCGCCGACTTTACTTGCAAACGGTTTTATGATATGATTGCTGTAACCTGAAAACGACCCAAAAATTGCAAGGACAGGGATTTACAAAGGAGGTCTGGGGATGTACGGCTTGAGGAAGATTTTCTCCCTGTTGCTGGCGATCTGCCTGCTGCTGGGCGCCGCGTCCGCGGAGGCCGCGCGGGAGAACCCGACGCTGGTCGTCGGCTGCGCGGAGTTCAGCGGGGCGTTCAGCCCGTTCTTCGGCGAGAGCGCCTACGACATGGACGTCGCGGAGCGGATGACCGGGGAGAGCCTGCTTGTAACCGACCGGGCTGGCGGCGTCATCCTGAACGGCATCGACGGCGAGACCGTGCCGTACAACGGCGTCGACTATACGTACAGGGGCATCGCCGACCTGTCCGTCGAGTACGACGAATCGACCGACAAGACCACGTACACCGCGCGGCTCCGGCGGGGCGTGAAGTTCTCCGACGGCGAGGAGATGAACGCCGACGACGTGATCTTCACCTACTACGTGCTGCTCGACCCCGCGTATTCGGGCGTCAACACGCTGAATTCCCACGACATCGTCGGATTGAAGGCCTACCAGACGCAGGTGCCGGACGAGATTTACCGCAAACTCGCACAGACCGCGAAGGCGATCTACGCGGCGGGGCCGGAGCACGTTTGGAGCGAGGCCGACAACTGGACGCAGGAGGAGCAGGACGCGTTCCGGGCGGAGATCGACGCGGCGTGGCTCGAGGACGTCGGGGAGATCGTCGGGTTCGTCGACGCCGCGATCGCAAACGACGAGTACCTCGGCGCGTTCCTCGGCGTGGACACGGCGGCGTATCTCGCCGACGAGACGCTGAAGGTGCCGTTCGCGATGTCGGCCTGGGGCTATGCCGAGGTCCAGGAGGGCGCCTTGACCAGCGCCGTGACCGGCACGACTTGGAACCTCAACGGGGGCGAGCGCCCGGCCGTCGAGGACTTTTACGCGGAGATCTACGCGGCCTACGCGGGCGACCCGGAGATGTTCTTCGGCAAGGAAGCCCCGCCGACGGCATCGCTGCCGACGCTCGCGACCGCCGAGAAGGCGTTCATCCGGAAGCGCGCCGGGGGAGCCGCGGAAGAGGGCGTCCCCAACATCGCGGGCATCCGCCGGGTCGACGACTACGCGGTCGAGGTCGTGCTGAACGGCTATCAGGCGCCCGCGGTCTACAAGGTGTTCGGAATCACCGTCGCGCCGCTGCACCACTACGGCGACGAGGCCCGGTACGACTATGAAGACAACCGCTTCGGCCACCCGTTCGGCGATCTGTCGATCGTCGCGGAAAAGACCGGGCAGCCGCTGGGCGCCGGGCCGTACCGCTTCGTCGGCTATCGGGACAAGGTCGTGACGTTCGAGGCGAACGAGCACTTCTGGAAGGGCGCACCGAAGATCCAACACGTGCAGTTCAAGGAGGCCAGCGAGGCCGACCGCATCGGCGGCGTCGCGACCGGCACGCTCGACATCACCGACCCGCAGCTGAGCGTCGACGCGGTCGAGGCGATACGCGCCGCGAACGGCGGCGAGCTGACCGGCCCCGTCATCCGCACCGAGACGACCGACTTCCTGGGCTACGGATACATCGGTGTCAACGCCGAGCTCGTCAAGGTCGGAGAAAATGCGGGGAGCGAGGCGTCGCGGAACCTGCGGAGGGCTCTGCTGACCGTCATGGCCGCCTACCGCGCGGTCGCGATCGACAGCTACTACGGCGAGGCCGCCGTCGTCATCGAGTACCCGATCTCGAACACCTCGTGGGCGGCCCCGCAGCGGACCGACGAGGGCTACCGCGCCGCGTACTCGGTCGCGGTCGACGGAAGCGACATCTACGCGCCCGGCATGGGCGCGGAGCAGCGCTGCGAAGCCGCGCTCGAAGCCGCCGTCGAATACCTCAAGGCCGCGGGCTATACCTTCGACGAGGCGACCGGCAAGTTCACGGAGGCTCCCGAGGGGGCGTCGCTCAGCTATGAGCTCTGCGTCGGCGCGGAGGGCGTCGGCGACTACCCGTCGTTCGGCGTCCTGACCGAGGCGAGCAACGCGTTTGCGGCGGTCGGCCTGACGCTCACGATCTCCGACACGGGCTGGAGCGCGCTGATGAGCCGCATGGTCGGCGGAACCGCGCCGATCTGGGCCGCGGCGTGGGGCGCGCAGCCGGACCCGGACGCCGACATGTACGCGCAGTACGTCTCGACGAACGCGCTGGGCGCGGGCGGCGGCGACAGCAACCTGTACATGGTGTCCGACCCCGAGCTCGACAAGCTGATCCTCGACGCGCGCGCGAGCGCCGACCGCGCCTACCGCAAGGCCGTCTACGCAGAGTGCCTCGACAGAATCGTCGGCTGGGCGGTCGAGCTGCCCGTCTACCAGCGGCAGGAGTGCTTCATCTTCAGCGCCGAGCGGCTGAACCTCGACACGCTGACGCCCGAGATCACGACCTTCTGGAAGTGGATCGACGAGATCGAGACGCTGGAAATGCTGTAGACCCGAATCAACCATATCTTCAGGCGCCGCCCGTCCGGGCGGCGCTGTGTACGAAGGAGGGATTCGCATGCGCAGATACGTGCTGAGAAGGCTTGTGCTGAGCGCCGTGACTTTGATTTTCGTCGCGCTCGTGCTGTACTGCGTCATGCGGATGATCCCGACGTCTTTCGTCGAGAAAAAGGCGCTCGAGCGCTCGCAGATTCCGGGCGGCAAGAGCTATTCGCAGTGGCTTCTGGAACTCCGCGCGCTCTACGGGCTCGACGCCGGCGTGCCGGAGGGCTTTTTTCGCTGGCTCAAGAGCGCCGTGCGCTTCGACTTCGGCGACTCGTGGAAGTACGGCGTGCCGGTGGTCGAGAAGTTCAACGAGGTGATCTGGGACTCGTTCTGGCTCGCGCTCGCGGCGGGCATTCTGCGCACGGCGATCGCGATTCCGCTGGGCGTACTGTCCGCGCGCAGGCAGTACCGCAGGACGGATTACATTGTAACCCTGTTCGCGCTGATCGGCATTTCGCTTCCGACGTTCTTCTTCGCGACGCTCTTGAAACTCGCGTTCTCGGTGGGCCTCGGGTGGTTCGAACTGTTCGGCAAGATCGGCCGCGACCACGCTGCGCTCGACGCCTGGGAGAAAGCGCTCGACATCGCGAAGCACTACGCGCTGCCCGTCGCGACGCTGACGCTCGTCAGCATCGGGGATCTCACGCGCCACACGCGCTCGAACATGCTCGAGGTGTTGAAGAGCGACTACGTGCGCACCGCGCGCGCGGCGGGGCTTCCGGAGCGGACGGTCATGCGCCGCTACGCGTACCGGAACACGCTGGTTCCGACCGTGACGGTCCTGATGGGCACGCTGCCGGGGCTGTTCAGCGGCGCGATGGTCACCGAGACGCTGTTCCAGATTCCCGGCATCGGCTATACGGCCTTTCAGGCGATGGCCGAGGGCGACATACCGTTTACGATGTTCTTCTCGCTGTTCATCGCCGCGCTGACGCTGCTGGGCACGCTCGCCGCCGACCTCCTGTACGCCGCGGTCGACCCGCGCGTCAGGATGCGCTAGGGGGTGGCCGCGATGGGAAGGAGAAGCGCCGCCTCGCCGGGCGGAATCGTGTTCAAAAAATTCCGGAAAAACCGGCTCGCAATTTTCGGGCTGTCGGCGATCGCCTTGATGTTCGCGTTCTCGTTCGCCGGCGGCGCGGCGTCGCCCTACGGCCAGAGCGAGGTGTTCAAGCGCTACGAGCCGATGGTGCGCGACTACGCAGTCGCCGCGGAAAACGGCGAATTCCGATTCGTTTCCGCCCCGGGCATGTCGCTTGATTCCTCAGCGCGCAGCCGCATGATTCTGGCAATCGGCGCGGGCGAGGAGCGCTTTGAGAGCGGCGGGAATACTTACCGGCTTGTCCGGGAGGGCGAGGACTTCTACCGCGCGACGGCGCTTGCGCCCGTCGCGTCGGGCGTCGGCATCCGCGGCGCGTACAAATTCACGCCCGAGCCGGGGGTCAAATT
>JAAYZL010000383.1 GCA_012514855.1 Clostridiales bacterium | reverse complement strand
CCGCTACGACGGCGCAGGGCTGACGCCGGAGAAATTCCGGTTCCAGATCGCCTGCTACCTCGCCACGAAGGACATGTGCCGGGAGAAGGAGCTCGACTTTATCGGCGTGAAGTGCCAGCCGGAGATGGGCAATTACTTCGTCACCCAGTGCCTGACGCAGGCGTTCATGAACGACCCCTACGACATGGAGGGCGAGAAGGAAATCACCGTCTGCGCGTGCGAAAACGACATGGACGGCGCGCTGACGATGCAGATGCTGCACCTGCTCACCGGGCTTCCGACGCTTTTTTTCGACTTCAGGCACTACGATGCCGAGAACAACGTGTTCGTCTTTTCCAACTGCGGCTCGCAGTCCACGTACTACGCGGCGCGCTCGGCGGACGCGCGCGAGAACCTCCGCAAGGTCAAGTGCTTTGCGCAGACGCCCGAATTCTATCCCGCGGGCGGCGCGACGGTGCGCTATATGGCCGCGCCCGGCAAGCTGACCTGCGCGCGCCTGAGCCGCAAGGACGGGAAATACCGCATGGTCATCTTCCCGGCGGAGGTCAAGGCATTTCCCGAGGAAAAGATGCTCGAGACCTCGAACGAGTGGCCGCAGGCGTTTGTCCGGATCAACGCGACGCCGGAGAGGCTGATCGACATCTACGGCTCGAACCACGCGCATGCCGTCGAGGGCGACCGCGTCGAGGAGCTCGTCAAGATCTGTGACATGCTCGACATCGAACCCATCGTGCTCAACTGACGGACATCGGGAGGGAACGCAATGAAGATCGGAACCTATTTTGCGTACTGGGCGAAGGAGTGGAAGGTCGACTACATGGAGTACGTTCAGAAGGCCGCCGATGCGGGCTTCGACGTGCTCGAGATTTCCTCCGGAATCGTCGACCTGACCGACGCGCAGTGCGAGGCGCTGAAGAGGGCCGCGTCGGACGCCGGGCTTACACTCACGGCGTGCCTTGGCATTCCCGAGGATATGGATGTGTCCTCCGAGGACGAAGCGACCCGCGCACGGGGCATCGCCTTCATGAACAAGCTCTTTCGGGCGATGGACAAGTGCGGCATCCGCCGGATCGGCGGCATACTGTACGCCTACTGGCCGTGCGACTATACAAAGCCCGTCGACAAGCCCGCTACGCGCGCCCGCAGCATCGCGTCCGTTCGCGAAATGGCGGACGAGGCCGCGAAGTACGGCGTCACGCTGATGATGGAGGTCGTCAACCGGTTCGAGCACTTCCTTCTCAACACTGCGGAGGAAGCGGTGGCGTACGTCCGGGACGTCGGCCGGCCCAATGTGAAGGTCATGCTCGACTGCTTCCACATGAACATCGAGGAGGACAACATCGGTGACGCCATTCGCTCCTGCGGCCAATACCTCGGCCACTTCCACATCGGCGAGGCGAACCGCAAGTGCCCGCATGAGGGGGGACGCATGCCATGGGAGGAGATGGCGCGGGCCCTGCGGGATATCGGCTACAGGGGGTATGTGGTGATGGAGCCGTTTGTCAAAACGGGAGGCGGCGTGGGCGGCGACATCAAGGT
>JAAYZL010000382.1 GCA_012514855.1 Clostridiales bacterium | reverse complement strand
TTACCCCGCTGTTAATGTCGTGACTGCGAACTACTTCCGCTTCCCACGCAAGTACACATGCCTTACCAAACTTTATTTTTGTTTACATTATAAAGAGGCAGGTCAAATTGCATTCTTAAAACCTACAGCTCTCGTTGCAAGATATATTCCATATGATCATTTTTCTGAATCCCATTGACATACATGATATAATGTTATATAATCACATATAAGATGATGTTCGGCTGCTGATATGCTTTCGGATTCGCGTGCGGGACCATCCCGCGTCGACGATCATCTCGCATCCATCGACAACGAGGAGGCAAGCGCACATGGGCTACATGATCGGTGTCGACGTCGGGGGAACCTTTACGGATTTCTCGGCGTTTCACCAGGAGACCGGCAGGCTGTTTCACTTCAAGCACAGCTCCACAAACGAGGATTCCTCCAGGGCGATCGTCGGCGGCATCCTGAGCATTCTGGAGGCAGAAAACGCGGCGACCGAAAGCGTGACCTACCTCGCGCACGGCACGACCGTGTCGACGAACGCGCTGATCGAGAAAAAGGGCGCGCGCGTCGGGCTGATTACGACCGAGGGCTTCAGCGACATCATGGAGATCGGCATTCAGAAGCGCCCGTCGATGTATGACACGCTCGCGCAGAAGCCGGAGCCGCTGATTCAAACCGGCATGAACCGGGGCGTCCCCGGGCGCATCCGCTACAACGGCGAGGTCTACAAGCTGCTTGACGAGGAGGCCGTGCGCGAGGTCGTGCGCCTGTTTAAGGCAAACGATGTCAACTCGATCGCGGTGTGCACGCTGTTTTCCTACATAAATCCCGCGCACGAGAGGCGCATCAAGGAGATCATCGAGGAGGAATATCCGGGCGTATACACCTCCATCTCGAGCGAGCTCGTGCCCGAGTTCCGCGAATTTTCGCGGCTGAGCACGACGGTGCTCAACGCCTATCTCGGCCCGGTCATGCAGCGATATGTCTCGAACTTCCAGACCTCCGTGCGCGAGATCGGCGTGAAGGTCGAGCCTTATGTCACGCAGTCAAACGGCTCGATCATCTCGATCAAGGAGACGATCGACTGCCCGATCAAGACCGCCGTGTCCGGGCCGAGCGCGGGCGTCATCGGCGCAGCGTACATCGGAAAGCAGTGCGGCGCGGACAAGATCGTCACGTTCGACATGGGCGGCACCAGCGCCGACGTGAGCCTCATCGAAAACGCCCAGCCGCAGGTGTCCAACGAGCGGCTCGTCGAGGGATATCCCGCGAGAATCCCGATGATCGCCATCGTGACGATCGGCGCGGGCGGCGGCTCGATCGCGCGCATCGACGAGGGCGGTATCATGAAGGTGGGCCCCGAGAGCGCGGGCGCGGCGCCCGGCCCGGCGTGCTACGGCCGCGGCGGCGCGCTTCCGACCGTCACCGACGCGAACGTGCTCTTGGGCAAGCTCAACGGCGAAAAGATCCTCGGCGGGCGCATGGACGTGTACCCCGGGAAGGCGAAGCGGGCCATCGAGGAGCATCTCTGCGCGAAATCCGGCCTGTCGCTTGCCGGGGCCGCGAACGGCATTGTCTCCGTCGTCAACTCGAACATGATGCGCGCGATACGGCTCGTGTCCGTCGAAAAGGGCTACGACGTGCGCGAGTTCTCGCTGATGGCCTTCGGCGGCGCGGGGCCGCTGCACGCCTGCGAGGTCGCCGACGAGGTGGGCATCCGCTCGATCATCGTCCCGCCGTCGCCGGGCACGCTGTGCTCGCTGGGGCTCCTCATGGCGGACACGAAGTTCGACTTCTCGATCTCGAACATCATGGGCGCGGCCGAGGAAAACCTCGCGGTGGCGCAGAAGCTCTTCGACCGGCTGATGGCCGACGGCCGCGACATGCTCCTCCGCGAGGGCATCCCCGAGGACATGCAGCGCTTCGAGTGGTTCCTCGACATGCGCTACGAACGCCAGAACTACGAGATCACGGTACCGCTCCGGGGCACAAAGATGACGCGCGAGGTGCTCGGCGCCGCGATCGAGGACTTCCACGCCGCGCACAGGCGCGCCTACGGCTACCGCAACGACGGCGCGCCGATCCTCATGGTCAGCTACCGCATCGCCGCGATCGGCATCGTCGAAAAGCCGGAATTGACGGCGCTGCCCGCCGAGGACAATCCGCCCGTGCCAAAGCCGTTCGCCTTCCGGGACGTGCTGTTCCAGGGCCGCTCGGCGTTCATACGCACCGGCATCTACCGCCGAAGCGACTTCGTGCCCGGCGCGGGGATCGAGGGCCCGGCCGTCATCGAGCAGATGGACACCACCGTCGTCATCCCGCCGGGCTGGGGCGCGCGCGCGGACGGCTACATGAATTTGATGGTGACGAAGAGCGAGGTGAAATAGCATGTCGAGAAAGATCGTCGATCCGGTAACGGTGGAGGTTGTGCGCAACCTGCTCTTGTCGATTGCTGAGGAGACCAACACGGTCATCATCAAGAGCGCCTATTCCACGAACATCAAGGAGCGGCGCGACAACTCCGCGGCGGTCATGGATCCCGACGGAAACGTCGTCGTGCAGGTCGAGAGCAGCCTTCCGGTGCTGCTGGCCGCGCTTTTGTTCACCGCGAAGAGCGTGCGCGCGAAGTACAGGATCGAGGACATCCGCGAGGGCGACATGTTCATCGCGAACGATCCCTACCACGGCGGCGGCAACCACCTGCCGGACATCGCCATCGTCGCGCCCGCGTTCGTCGGCGGCAAGCTCGTCGGCTGGGTCGGCAACATCGCGCACCACTCCGACATCGGCGGCAAGGTTCCCGGCTCCACCTCGGGAGACGCGGTGTCGCTGTTTCAGGAGGGCATCCGCATCCCGGTCGTTCGGATCTGCCGCGGCGGCGAGATCAACGACGACGTGATGGCCCTGCTTCTGGACAACACGCGCGTGCCCGACGAGCGCCAGGGCGACCTGACCGCGCAGATTTCCGCGAACCTCATCGGCGTCGAGAAGCTGAAGATGGCCTACGGAAAGTACGGCGACACGCTCATCGACTGCATGGAGGACATCCTCAACTACACGGACAAGCTGATGCGCTCGGTCATCCGAAGGATTCCGGACGGCGAGTACAGCTTTGTCGACTACGTCGACGGCTGCGGCGCACTCGTTCCGCACCCGATCAACATCAACGTCAAAATCACCGTGTCCGGGGAGGCGATGAAGCTCGACTTCGACGGGACGCACCCGCAGGTCGAGGCGCCGATCAACATACCGTTCCCGGCGCTGATGGCGGCCGTGCTGTTCTCGCTGAAGGCGCTGATCGGACCGGAACTCCCCGCGAACGTCGGCATCTTCCGGCCGCTCGACATTCAGGCGCCCGTGGGCTGCATCGTGAACCCCCGGGAGCCCGCGCCCATCGGCCTTTTGATCGACTCTTTGCAGCGGCTGCCGGACGTGCTGTTCGGCGCGCTCGCGCCCGTCATGCCCGAGCGCATCCTCGCCTCGAGCAACGGCGCGTGCACGACCTGCGTGTTCTTCGGCCAGAGCATGGCCAAGGGCAAGGATCAGTATTTCGTCTGCCACGAGGCGATCGCCGGCGGCAGCGGCGCGAGCCACTTCCACGACGGGCTGAGCGGCGTGCAGGTCTATATGACCAACACGAGCAACATGCCCATCGAGGCGACCGAGTACGAGTTCCCGGACATCATGGTGAAGAAGTACATCCTGCGCCCGGACTCCGGCGGCGCGGGCAAGTTCCGCGGCGGGCTGGGCATCGAGCGCGAGTACACGGTGCTGTCGGACGGCATTTCGGTCAACTGCTTCGGCGACCGCCAGAAGTTTCAGCCCTGGGGGCTCGAGGGCGGCATGAGCGGTGAGGCCGGCCGGTTCTTCCACATCGACGCGGAGACCGGCGAAACCAAGGTGCTCTCGCACAAGACGACCGGCATGCCCATCAAGAAGGGCGACGTCATCCGCGTGCACACCCCGGGCTCCGGCGGCATGGGCGACCCGAAGAAGCAGCCCCCGGAAAAGGTGCTCAAAGACGTCATGGAGCGCAAGGTGAGCCTCGAGGCCGCTGAGCGCGACTACGGCGTCCGGATCGAACGCGACGAGGCGGGCGGGTACAAAATCGTCGGCTGACAGAGATGGGAGGATAGAGAGATGCAGGAGATCATCGTCAAGCGGATAGAAAAGGCCAAAGAGGTATTCGATCGCCGGGGCGGGCTGAAGGCCGTGTACTTTGTGGGCTGCGGCGGGAGTTGGGCCGCGTCGAACGTGGGCAAGTGCCTGCTCGCGCGCGAAAATCGGTCGGGGCTTGCCGTGGAGCACTTGAACAGCAGCGAGTTCGTCCACGCGACGCCCGGAACCGTCGGGGAAAACGCGCTGGTATTCGTCACCTCGCTCAACGCCACCGAGGAATCGGTCGAGGCGCTGCTCTTAGCGAAGCGCAGGGGCGCGTACGCGATCGCGATCACCGGCTCCGCCGAGACGCGCATGGCCGCGGCCGCGGACGACTTCTGCGCCTACCGCCACCACGAGAACTGGACGGCTTCGTTCCATAATCCCGCCGTCGCGCTTCGCTTCGCCGCCGAGATTCTCCGCCAGTTCGAGGGCTTCGAGCTCTACGATGCGCTCATCGCCTCGATTGACGGCGCGGACGAAATCTACAGGGAGCAGGAGAAGCTCGCGGCGCCCCTGGCCATCCGCTTCGCGTTCGACAACAGGGACAAGGAGGTCTTCCACGTGTTCGGCTCAGGCGCGATGTACGGCGCGGCCTACACCACCGCCAACTGCTACCTGATCGAGATGCAGCAACGCGACGCCGTCACCATGCACTCCGGCGAGTTCTTCCACGGCCCGTTCGAGGCCATCACGCCCGGCAGCGCCTGCATACTGTTCATGGGCGCGGGCGCGACGCGGCCGCTGGACGAGCGCGTGAAGCGCTTCCTCGACCGGTTCTCGGACTGCCCGACCGTCATCGACGGCATGGAGATGGTTCGGGGCAAGGTCGATGAGCGCGTCGCGGACTATATCGCGCCGCTGATCGCGATGCCGGTCGCGAAGCTCTACGTCGCCGAGATGGCGAACCAGAGGCTGCACCCGATGTCCACAAGGCGCTATATGTGGAAGTTCGACTATTAAAAACTTCTTCGTATCGCGCGCAAGTTTGTTTACAATCCGGGTCGGCTGTGGTAAGATACAGGTTGGGGTTGTGTGTGCCCGGCAGCAGCCATTTACATGGGAAAAGATGGAGGAGAGCGAACATGGTTGACCCGCAGAGCTCGACGCCCCTGTACGCACAGATACAGGACGACATACTCGCGAAGGTCGCGCGCGGGGAATTCAAGGCCTCGGAGAAGCTGCCGTCGGAAAAGGAGCTCGCGGATCGCTACAGCGTCAGCATCATCACCATTCGCCGCGCGATCGCGGAGCTCGTGGAACAGAACGTGCTCAAGCGCAAGCAGGGCAAGGGGACGTTCCTCGTCAGGAAGCCCTTTCACAGGACGTTCTCCCGCTCCGCGATGAGCTTCACCGAGATCTGCGAGACGAACGGCGTCGTGCCCTCGGCGAGGCTTCTGCGCGGCGAAATCGACGAAAACCCCCCGCAGGAGGTGCTGGACAAGCTCCAGCTGCCCGCGGGCGGCAAGGTGGTCTTTATCGAGCGGCTGCGCTATGTCGACGGCTTCCCGGTCGTCATCGAGACCACCTGCTTTCCGATGAAATACGCGTTCCTGCTCGACGCCGACCTCGACCACGGGTCGCTGTACGCGACGTTGCGCAGCCAGGTTCCGGGGTTGGGCATCTACCCCGGCATCCGCAACATACGCATCGTGCGCGCGGATGCGCGGGTCGCCGGCCTTCTGCAGGTGCGAAAGAGCACGGCGCTGCTCGTCGTGAACGGCGTCTGCTACGAGGAAGGCACGAACGCGCCGCTGCACACGACCTATCACGTCGGGTACAGCGAAAGCAGCGACTTCCTGCTCTATATCTGAACGATCCGAGCGACTTCCCCCGGCGGCGCCGGGGATTTTTTTGCCCTTTTCGGAATGTGAGCGATTTGAAAAGCCGTTTTCGGCAATCGCGTCCCGTTTTTTCCCTGGATGCAAAAAAGGACGTTCCCCTGGAATTGCCGGACGAAAACAGAATTTTGTCTGTCCAAGCTTTCAAAAATCGCAAATTTCTTGTTGACAGAGATTATATAATGTTATATAATAAAATATGATGATTTAGCATCTGTTGGGAACGGCGTCGGGAGGACTTTTGCCACATGGGCGAGCGCGAGACGGGCCTCCGGTTTTTGGAAGATGGGGGCGACCCGGAGTTCGACTGGTTCCGGCGGCCCGGCATCGTTCGGGCGCCTTCGGGCAGGATGCTCGGGTGCTACGAGGGCCGCCGCGACGGAGAAAAGCCGCATCAGGCGCTGTTTGCCCGGATCACGGACGACGCGGGCGCGAGCTGGTCGGGAAGAATTCCGATCGAGCGCAGCGGGCCCGGCCAAATGCTTCACAACATCGTGCCCGCCTTCTTCGGCGGACAATTTCACCTGTTCTGGAACGACAGCTACCGCGCGCTCTATCGCGCCTCGAGCGCGGACGGGTTTCGGTGGAGCGAGCCGGAGGATCTCACCGAAAAGCTCCGCGCGGCGCACACCGATTACCCCTGGAACGCGTTCGGCGTCGGCTCCGGCCACGCGCTGACGATGCGGAGCGGGCGCGTGCTGATCCCGACCTGGTTCACGACCGGCGGGAATACGCACAAGCCCTCGGCGTTTGCGAACATCTACTCCGACGACGGCTTCCGGACGGTCGGAATCGGCGCGATGCTGCTGCCCGACGCCCG
>JAAYZL010000381.1 GCA_012514855.1 Clostridiales bacterium | reverse complement strand
CAGCTCGCCCGTCGCCCCGGCCCTCTCCACGCAGTTGTAATCCGCATAACCGGCGTTGGTGGCGTGGTGGTCGATATTGACCGTTTTTTCGGCCGCGCGGAACAGCGGCAGCGCGGAGCCGAGGCGTTGCGCGTCCGCACAGTCCACGGCGACGGCAACGCGCGCGATCGCGGCGTTTTCCGGCCGGAGCACGTCCGCCGCGCCGGGCAGGAACTCGTAGATGTGCGGCACCGCGTCCTCGCAGACCGTCTGCGCGCGCTTGCCCATGCTTTTGAGCGAGAGCGCGAGCGCGAGCGCGCTGCCCAGCGCGTCCCCGTCCGGGGACACGTGGGCGGCGACGAGGAAATCGTCGTTGTTTTGAATCAGTTCCGCGATCGCGCCGAGGGAGTCCATCTCATTCTCCCGTGCGCCCGCGGCTGAGCTCCCGGAGTATCCCCGAGATGCGCACGCTGTACTCGATGGAATTGTCGAGTATGAACTTGAGCTGCGGGAGCTGGCGAAGCTCCATCCTGTTGCCGAGCTCGCGGCGGATGAAGCCCGAGGCCCTGTTGAGGGCAGCGACCGTCTCCTCGCGGACCTTGTCGTCCTCGTCGTAGACGCTGACCTTGACCTTGGCCTGCTTCTGGTCGTTTGTGACCTCCGCGCCCATGATGGTCGTCATGGGCGACACGCGCGGGTCCTTCAGGTCCCTGACGATTTCGCTGATTGTTTTTTTGACCTCTTCGTTGATGCGGTCGTATCGTATGTTTGCCATTGCGTCCCTTCCGTGCCGCAGGGCGGACGAAGCCGCCGCCCGGTTATCGCTTGACTTCCTCCATGACGAAGGCTTCGATGACGTCGCCCTCCTGGATGTCGTTGAAGTTCTCTATGCCTATGCCGCACTCGTAGCCCGCGGCGACCTCCTTGGCGTCGTCCTTAAACCGCTTGAGCGAGCCGATCTTGCCGTCGTGGACGACGATGCCGCCGCGCACGACGCGCGCCTGCGCGTTCCTTACGATCTTGCCCTCCTGCACGTACGAGCCCGCAATCGTGCCCACGCCGGACACCCTGAACACGCTGCGCACGGAGGCCGTGCCGAGGTCCGTCTCCTTGAACACGGGCTTGAACAGGCCCTTCATGGCGTTCTGGACGTCCTCGATGACATTATAGATGATGCGGTACATGCGCACGTCGACGTTTTCCTTCTCGGCCATGGCGCGCGCGGATGCATCCGGACGCACGTTGAAGCCGATCACGATCGCGTTCGACGCGGAGGCGAACATGATGTCCGACCCCGTAATCGCGCCCACGCCGCTGTGGATGCACTTGACGCGAACCTCCTCGTTGCTCAGCTTCTCGAGCGCCTGCTTGACGGCCTCGACGGAGCCCTGCACGTCCGCCTTGACGATGATGTTCAGGTCCTTGAGCTCGCCCTCGGCCATCTGCGTGAACAGATCGTCGAGCGAGACGCGCGACAGGTTTTTCAGCTGCGACACCTTGATCTTGTCGAGCCGCTCCTTGGCGACCTGGCGCGAGAGCTTGTCGATCTCGGCCACGTTCATGATGTCGCCCGCGACCGGAACCTCCGAGAAGCCCAGCACCTCGACCGGCATGGACGGGCCGGCCTCGTCGACCGCGCGCCCGCGGTCGTCCGTCATCGCGCGGACACGGCCGTACGTCGTGCCGGCGACGATCGGGTCGCCGCGGTGCAGCGTGCCGTTCTGGATCAGCACCGTGGCGATCGGGCCGCGGCCCTT
>JAAYZL010000380.1 GCA_012514855.1 Clostridiales bacterium | reverse complement strand
TGGCACGACGTCGGCGCGCATCGTCGGGCTCCTGCGCGAGGCCGGGGCGACCGAGGTGCACATGCGCTCGTCCGCGCCCGCGTTTAAAAACCCCTGCTACTTCGGGACGGACATCGACAGCCGCGACAAGCTGATCGCCTGCCAGTATTCCGAGGAGGAGATCCGGCAGATGATCGGCGCGGACTCGCTGGGCTTTCTGAGTTGCGACAGCGCGAAGCTGCTCGCGGACAACTCCCACGGCTTCTGCACCGCGTGCTTTGACGGAAATTACCCCGAGGCGCCGCCGGTTTCCTGCGGCAAGAGCAAGTACGAGCGAAGGATTTCGGAGGCGGAAGCGTGAAGAGCGAGAGCGAGAGCTACAAGAGGGCGGGCGTGGACATCACCGCCGGCTACCGCGCGGTGGAACTCATGAAGGCGCACGTCAAGCGCACCGCGATCCCCGGCGTCCTCGAGGGCATCGGCGGGTTCGGCGGGCTGTTCGAGCCGGACCTCTCGGGCATCGGCCGCCCGGTGTTGGTCAGCGGCACCGACGGCGTCGGCACGAAGCTCAAGATCGCGTTTTTGCTGGACAGGCACGACACCGTCGGCATCGACTGCGTCGCGATGTGCGCGAACGACGTCGCGTGCACAGGCGCCCGGCCGCTGTTCTTCCTCGACTACATCGCCTGCGGAAAAAACGTGCCGGAGCGCATCGCCGCGATCGTCAAGGGCGTCGCGGACGGCTGTGTCGACGCGGGCTGCGCGCTGATCGGGGGCGAGACCGCGGAGATGCCGGGCTTCTACCCGGAGGACGAGTACGACCTCGCGGGATTTTGCGTCGGCATCGTCGACCGCGACCGCGTGTTCGACCGCGCGCGGGTAAAACCCGGCGACGCCCTCGTCGCGCTCGCGAGCTCGGGCGTGCATTCGAACGGCTTTTCTCTCGTCCGGCGCGTTTTCGACATGGGCGCGCTCAAAGTCCATTCGGACGAACTAGGGACGACGCTCGGCGAGGCGCTGCTTACGCCGACGCGCATCTACGTCAGGCCGGTCTTGAAGCTCGCGGAAAGCGTCCCCGTCCGCTCCGTCTCGCACATCACCGGCGGCGGCTTCTTTGAGAACATCCCGCGCGCGCTGCCGGAGGGATTCACGGCCAGGATCGAGCGCGCGAGCATGGAGGTGCTCCCGATCTTCGACATGATCGCGCGCAATGGGAACATCCCGGAGCGCGACATGTTTAACACGTTCAACATGGGCGTCGGCATGGTCATAATCGTGCCGAACGACCGCGCCGACGAGTCCGTGCGCGCGCTGAACGAATCCGGCGAGCGCGCCTATATCCTCGGCGAGGTCGTGCCCGGCGAGGGCGGCGTCGAGCTCTTATGAGCGTCCGCGCGGCGGTATTGGTGTCCGGCGGCGGGACGAATCTGCAGGCGCTGATCGACGCGGCCGCAACGGGCTCGCTCAAGAGCGCCGAGATCGCGCTCGTGCTCTCGAACAAAGGCGGCGCCCACGCGCTTGAGCGGGCGAAAAACGCCGGCATCGAGGCGGTCTGCTGCGAGCGCGAAAAGGGCGAATCGCGAGACGATCACGAGCGGCGGATGCTCGAGATCCTGCGCGCGCGGAACGTCGACATGCTCGTGCTCGCCGGGTTTCTGTCGATCCTCTCCCCCGCGTTCGTGCGGGCGTTTCCCGACCGGATCGTCAACGTCCACCCGTCGCTGATCCCGGCGTTCTGCGGGAAGGGGTTTTACGGGCTGAAGGTGCACGAGGCGGCGCTCGCTTGCGGCGTCAAATTGACCGGCGCGACCGTACACCTCGTCAACGAAATCCCCGACGGCGGCAGAATCCTCCTGCAGAAGGCCGTCGAGGTGCTGCCGGGCGACACACCCGAAGTTCTCCAGCGCCGCGTGATGGAGCAAGCCGAATGGGTGCTGCTGCCGCGCGCGGTCGAGATGGTCGCGCGACAGATTCAGGAGGAATTGCGATGAACGCGCTTTCAGGCGCCTATCCCGGGCGCGGGATACTCGCGGGGAAAACCCCGGATGGCAAGCTCTTTCTCGCCTACTTCATCATGGGCAGGAGCGTCAACAGCCGCAACCGCGTGTTCGCGCCGGACGGCGACGGGCTGCGCACGCAGGCTTTCGACGAGGCGAAGTTGAAGGACCCTTCCCTGATCATCTACGCGCCGGTATGCGTGCTCGGAAACCGGACGATCGTCACAAACGGCGACCAGACCGACACGATCGCAGACGCGCTTCAGTCCGGCGGGAGCTTCGAATCCGCACTCAATACGCGCACGTTCGAGCCGGACGCGCCGAATTTCACGCCCCGCATCAGCGGCGTCGCGATCGTGCAAAACGGCGGGCTGGCGTACAAACTGAGCATCCTGAAGAGCGCCGACGCCGAGGGGAGCGCCTGCGAGCGCTTTTTCTACGAATACGAGGCGAAGGCGGCTGGCGTGGGGCACTTCATCCACACGTACCGCGGGGACGGAACGCCGCTTCCGCCTTTTGAAGGCGATCCGGAGCGCGTGACGCTTTGCGGCGACATCGACGCGCTCACGGACGGGGTGTGGAACGCGCTGCATGCGGAAAACAAGGTGTCGCTGTTCGTGCGCTTCATCGAGCTCGCAACCGGCGCGCAGACGACGCGCATCGTCAACCGCAACCAACGTTAGGAGGAAAATGCAAATGCCCATCGAGATGGAATTGAAATATGGCTGCAACCCGAACCAGAAGCCCTCGCGCATCTTCATGCGGGACGGGCGCGAGCTGCCGGTCGCGGTTCTGAACGGCAAGCCGGGGTACATCAATTTCCTGGACGCGCTCAACGGCTATCAACTGGTCGCCGAGCTTTCGCAAGCGCTGGGCCTTCCCGCGGCGGCCTCCTTCAAGCACGTCAGCCCGGCCGGCGCGGCGATCGGCCTTCCGCTCGACGACGCGCTTCGGCAGATGACGTTTTCGCAGGATTTGGAATTGTCGCCCCTCGCCTGCGCCTACGTGCGTGCGCGCAGTGCCGACCGCATGAGCTCGTTCGGCGACTGGATCGCGCTGAGCGGCGTGTGCGACGCTTCCACCGCCAGAGTGATCTCCCGCGAGGTCTCCGACGGCGTCATCGCGCCCGGGTATGAGCCGGAGGCGCTTTCGATCCTGAAGAAGAAGCGTAAGGGCGCGTACAACGTCGTTGTGATCGACCCCGCCTACGTTCCGGAGCCGATCGAGCGCAAGATGTGCTACGGCGTGACGTTCGAGCAGGGCAGGAACGATCTTCTGATCGGCCCCGGGATGCTCAAAAATATCGTGACGAAGAACAAGGCGCTTCCCGGAGACGCCGCGCGCGACCTCGTGCTT
>JAAYZL010000379.1 GCA_012514855.1 Clostridiales bacterium | reverse complement strand
GACGAACAGCGCGAGCTTCTTCAAGGAGCTCGACTTCAGCATCACGAGCAGGTCGTAGCCGCCGGACATCAGGTAGACGTTGCGGACTTCCTCGAAGCGGTAGATCTGCTCGGCGATCGCGTCGAAGCCGTGGTCGCGCTCCGGCGTCACGCGCACCTCGATCAGCGCCTCGACCTCCTCGACGTCCACCTTCTCCCAGTTGATCAGCGCCGGGTACTTCAGGATGATGCGCTGCTCCTCGAGCCCCGCGATCGCCGAGCGCACCGCGTCCTCGCTCAGGCCGAGCATGGCCGCGATCTGGCCCACGCTCGTGCGCGCGTCGTCGGTCAGAATTTCGAGAATGTGCATTTCCATCTTCTGCATGCCGAACCCACCTCTCGCAAAATAGATTGTAGATCAGTATAGATGATTCTTCCCGCGAAGTCAAGAGACAAGCCGGGCGTAACGCTTTTTCAACACAGCGCGCCGCCGGACAACCGTTATGCAAATTTTCGGTATATTTTTTCAATAGTGCTTGACTTTCGGCGCAAATAGCTTATAATTATCCGCAAGACCGATGGATTATGCAGGGAGGCGCCTCCATGTACAGGGTGTTCATCGACGGCCGCGAGGGAACGACGGGCCTTCGGATCGCGGAAAGGCTGCAAGCGCGCCGGGATATCGAGCTGATCCGGCTTCCGGAGGAGCAGAGGAAAGACCCGGAAAGCCGCTCCCGCGCGCTCAACGGCTGCGACGCGGCGATCCTCTGCCTGCCGGACGCGGCGGCGGCCGAGGCGGTCGGAATGGTCGAAAACCCGGACGTCGTGGTCATCGACGCGTCGACCGCGCACCGCACGCACCCGGACTGGGCGTACGGCTTCCCGGAGCTCTCCGAAGGGGCGCTGGCGCGCGTGAAGGCGTCGAAGCGCATAGCGGTGCCCGGCTGCCACGCGAGCGGCTTCATCGCGCTCGTTTATCTGCTCGTCGGGGCGGGGCTTCTCCCGGCGGACGCGCTCCTTTCCTGCCATTCGCTGACCGGCTATTCCGGCGGCGGCAAGAGGATGATCGCCGAGTACCAGGCGGCGAACGGGCTCGGCGCGCCGAGGGCGTACGCCTTGGGTCAGCAGCACAAGCATCTGCCGGAGATGACGAAATTTTCGGGGCTCGAGCACGCGCCTATGTTCCTGCCGGTCGTCGGGAATTTCTACTGCGGCATGCTCGTGACCGTGCCGGTTCGCGGAGACATCGGCGAGGTTCGGCGGGTGTACAAGGAGAAGTACGCGGGCCCGGTCGTCGAGTATTGCGAGTGCCTCACGGACGACGGCTTCCTGAGCGCGGCCATGCTCGCCGGGAACGACGGCATGCGAATCTCGGTCGAGGGAAACGCCGGGCGGATGCAGTTGATCGCGGTCTACGACAACCTCGGCAAGGGCGCGTCCGGCGCGGCGGTCGAGATACTGAACATCAAAATGGGCGCGGATATCGCCGCGGGACTCGTCTTATAGGAGGTTGAAAAGACATGAAGCGGATCGAGGGAGGCGCCTGCGCGGCGCGGGGATTTACGGCGAGCGGCATACACTGCGGCATCCGCAAGAACAAGACGAAGCGCGACCTGGCGCTGATCGTGAGTGAAGTGCGCGCGGCG
>JAAYZL010000378.1 GCA_012514855.1 Clostridiales bacterium | reverse complement strand
TCGTTCGCGAGCTTTTGGAGGATGCCGTGGATGTCGTGCTTCGAGCCGATGTCGACGCCGACGGTCGGGCCGTTCAGGACCAGCACGTCCGGGTTGCACGAGAGCCACTTTGCGAGCACGACGCGCTGCTGGTTGCCGCCGGAGAGCGTCGAGCAGGCGTTGTCCGGGTTCGGCGTCGCGATCGCGAGCTCTTTGACCCAGCGCCGAATCTCCGCGTGGCGCTTCTTCCTCCGGATAATGCCGACGCCGGT
Organism: Clostridiales bacterium; assembly: GCA_012514855.1. The sequence goes on along the minus strand of JAAYZL010000378.1, from coordinate 1,800 downwards.
CGCGAGGCGGTCGATCTCCGCGATGACCACGTTGTCGGCGATCGTGCGCGGCAGGAACAGCCCCTCGCTCAGCCGGTCCTCCGGCACGTAGCCGATGCGGTTCCTGATCGCGTCCTGCGGCATCCGGAGCCTGAGCCGCTTTCCGTCCTTCAGGAGCTCGCCTTCGTCCGCCGCGCGCGCGCCGAACAGCGAAAGCGCGAGCTCCGTCCGCCCGGAGTCGAGAAGCCCGGTGATGCCCAATATCTCGCCCTTCCGGAGCTCGAAGCTGACGCCCTCGAACGAGCCCCGGAGCCCGAGGTTCCGCGCCTCGAGCACGGGCCGTTCGGAGACATTTTGCGGAATGAACGCCTTCTCCTCGAACTCGCGGCCGGTCATGTAATAGGAAAACTTCTTCTTGTCGAGGTCGGCCGTGTTTCCGGTGACGACGAGCTCGCCGCTGCGGAAGATCGTGAACCGCTCGGAGATTTCGAACACTTCGTTGAGCTTGTGGCTGACGAACAGTATCGCGATCCCCTGCGCCTTGAGCCTAAGGATGATCTTGAACAGCGCCTGCACTTCCTTTTTCGTCAGCGCCGTCGTCGGCTCGTCCATGATGATGAGCTTCGCGTTGAACATCAGGGCGCGGCTGATCGCGACCATCTGCTTTTCGGCGACGGAGAGCGTTCCGACCGTTCGGTCGAGGTCGACGCGGAAGTCGATCTTGAGAATGGCCTCCTCCGCGATCTTCTGCATCCGCGCGCGGTTGACGAACCTGCGCCCGTCGGCCAGCTCGCTGTTGAACGCGAGGTTTTCCATGACCGTCAGGTTCGGGAAGATCGAAAAATCCTGATAGATGACCTGAATGCCGCTCGCGATCGCGTCGCGCGGCGTGACTTTGCCGTATTTCTTTCCGGCAAACTCTATGAAACCGGAGTCCGGCTGGTAAACCCCGGATATGATCTTGATCAAGGTGGACTTTCCGCAGCCGTTCTCCCCCGCGAGGCAGTGAATCTCTCCGGGGGCGATTTCAAGCGAAACGCTTTTCAGCGCCTGAACGCCCGCGAACGACTTGCAGATGCCCTCGGCGCGCAAAAGGGCCTGGGCCATACGGTTGACACCTCCGAACGCGCCCGAGGCGCGCGAACTCTCCCATATGAAGCCCTGCCGGTTCGAAAGAACCGGCAGAGCATCGGGGTTCCGGGTTTTCAGGGGATTAGAAGCCGAAGCTGTCCACGTTCTCGGCGGTGATGACGATCCAGCCCTGTCCCTCGAGCACGGTCTCGCTGCCCTCCTTGAACATGAGCTCGCCGTAGCCGTTGACGCCCAGGTCGACCGGCTCCGCGATCTCCTCGCCCGCGAGCAGCTTCTCGGCGAGCGCGACCATCGCCTGGCCGGCGAGCGCCGGATCCCACAGCGTCAGGTACTGCACGGCGCCGCTCTTGAGCAGCTCCGCGTTGTCGGCGGGCATGCCGGTGCCGGCGGTGAAGACCTTGCCGGTGAGGCCGAGCTCCGCGATCGCGCGGGCGATGCCGGGCGCGTCGTAGGAGGAGGTGCCCATGATGCCCTTGAGGTCCGGATACTTCTTAAAGAGCTCCTTGGCCACGTTGTAGGCGACGTCGCCGTTGTCCTCGGACTCGACGCGCGGCTCGGCCTCGAGCAGCTTCATGTTCGGATACTTCTCGGTGGCGTACTTGACGCCGCCGTCCGCCCACTCGTTGTGGGAGGCGTTCGTCACGTGCGCGACCATCGTCGTGTAGAGGCCCTCGCCGCCCATCGCGGTCGCGAGGTTCTCCATGATGAAGGCGCCGTACGCGTCGTTGT
>JAAYZL010000377.1 GCA_012514855.1 Clostridiales bacterium | reverse complement strand
GCGGGCAGCTCAACGCGTTCACGTCGAAGGAGTGCACCTGCTTCTACGCGAAGGTCGTCGACGAGCACCTGCCGCTGTCGATGGACGTGCTGAGCGACCTCGCGACCGCGCCGAAGTTCGACCCCGCCGAGCTCGAAAAGGAGAAGGGCGTCGTCATCGAGGAGATCGCGATGGCCGAGGATTCGCCCGAGGACGTCGTGCACGAGCTCATCATGCTCTCGCACTTCGGCGATCAGCCGGTCGCGCGCCCGATTCTCGGCACCGAGGAGACGGTCTCGGGCTTCACGCGCGACGGCATGGTCACCTACTGGAAGTGCATGTACGCGCCGGGAAGCGCGGTGCTCGCGCTCGCGGGCAACTACGACTGGAATCAGGTGTGCGACTTGGCCGAGAAGCACCTCGGCGGCTGGGACACGCGCCAGCGCCCGCTCTCGGACTTCCGCACGAATCCCGTCGCGCCGTCGCGCCTGTTCCGCGAGAAGGACATCGAGCAGGCGAACGTCTGTCTGGGCTTCCCCGGCGTGCCGATCGGCGCGGACGAGACCTATGAGTTTTCGCTGATCAACAGCGTGCTCGGCGGGTCGATGTCCTCGCGGCTGTTCCAGAAGATCCGCGAGGAAAAGGGCTTGGCCTACTCGATCTACAGCTACCCGAACACCTACACCGACTGCGGCATGCTCTCGGTCTACGCGGCGACGCGGCCGGACTGCCTGAAGGCGGTCGTCGACATGGCGCGCGAGGAGATCGCAAACCTCGCCGGGAAGGGCATGGCGCGCGAGGAGTTCGACATGGGGCGCGAGCAGCTGAAGGCGAGCTACATCCTCGGCCTCGAATCCACCGCCGCGCGGATGAACGCCGCCGGGCGGAGGCTGCTCTTGCTCAACCGCACGCGCACCGAGGACGAGGTCATCGAGCAGATCAACGCGATGACGTTCGAGGGCGTGAACGCGCTCGCGAAGCGGATTTTGGGCGCTCCGGGATCGGTCGCGCTCGTCGGCAAGGACGCGGAAAAATTGATGGAGAGCCTCTGAAGTCGCGAACCTCCCGCTCCGGCCGAAAAGCCGGGGCGTTTTCCCATTGGAAAATCTCTAGTTTTTATGAAAGATTCCGCCCTTGCTTTACAAATCGTGCGGTTTTTCGTATAATAGGTGGGTAGTTTTGTAGCGTACTACGGACGAGGGAGGAAGCAATGGGCTTCTGGGAGCATGTAATCAAGTTCAACCGCGAATGGAACGACCTGCCGCGCCGCGTCGCCGTGGTGCTGTTGGTGCTGTCGGTCATGTTTCTGTTGGGCGGGCTGTTCCCCTACATCGCGCCGAGCGCGATCGCGATGGCGCTGGCATGGCTGATCCGTCCGGTGGCGCGATTTTTGGAAAAGGGCTTCCGCAAGATTCACCTGCCGGCGAAGCTCGCGAGCCTGATCGCGGTGCTCGTGATGTACGGCGCGATCCTGACGCTTCTGTTCCTGATCGCCGCGCGGCTGATCGAGGAACTGCGCTCCCTGATCGCGGCGCTCCCCGGCTGGGCGAGCCAGGCGGTCAAGTTCGCGCAGCAGTGGACGGCGGAGGGCGGGCTGACGCTGGAATTCGCCAGCGACGAAGTGGTCGCGATCATCAACCGGATGTTCTCGGAGCTGCTCACGTGGATCACGTCGATCGCCTCGACGGTCGCGGGCTCGATCGCGCGCTGGACGTTCGACACGGCGATGAACGTGCCGCAGATCGTGCTGTTCGTCGTCCTGACCGTGATGGGCACGTTCTACATGGTCGCCGACCGCGAGCGCATCGGCGCGTTTTTCAAGCGCTGGATTCCCGAGCACGTCTCCGGAAAGATCACGACGCTCAAGGACACGGTGTTTCGCGGCATCGCGGGGCAGATCAAGGCGGCGCTGATCATCATGACGCTGGTCGCGGTCGAGCTGTCGATCGGCTTTACGGTGCTGCGCGTGCCCTACGCGGTGCTGCTCGGGCTCTTGATCGGCGTCATGGACGCGCTGCCGATCATCGGCGCGGGGCTGTTTCTGCTGCCGATGTCGGTCTACGGCTTCGTCGCCGGGAACTACGGGCTCGGCGCGGGCGTCGCGATATTGTACATGCTGATCATCGTCACGCGGCAGATCGTCGAGCCGCGCGTCGTCAGCGTGCAGTTGGGGCTCTATCCGCTGGTCACGATGGCGGCGATGTACGCGGGCCTGCGCACGCTCGGCTTCGGCGGCATGCTGCTCGCGCCGGTCATGGTGCTGATCCTCAAGGCCGCGCTCGCCGAGCCCGGCGACGTGGCGGTCGCCAGGCAGCGCGCGGGGCGCAAATTCGGAAAGAGACAAAAGAATCCGCCGGCCGCGGGCGCATAGCGGCCGGACGATTGGGAGCGTGCGTCGATGGTTTTTTCGAGTGCTGAATTCTTGTTTTTCCTGGTGTTCACGCTGGCGGGCTACTACCTTTTGAAGCGCTGGAGGCGGGCGAGCAACCTGTTTCTGACGCTTGTGAGCCTCGGATTCTACGCCTGGGGCGAGCCGGTGTTCGTGCTGGTGATGCTCGCGTCGATCTTCATGAACTGGGTGTTCGGCATGTGGATCGACCGCGTGCGATCGGACAAGGGGGCGACCAGGCGCGTGATGGCGCTGATGGTCGTGATGAACATAGGGCTGCTCGGCGTATACAAGTACCTGATGTTCTTCGTCAGAACCGTGAACGCCGTGTTCAGCGCGCACTTTCCGGTGCCGGAGATCGCGCTGCCGATCGGCATATCGTTCTTCACGTTCCAGGCGATGAGCTACGTGATCGACGTCTACCGCGGCGAGGGGCAGATGCAGAGGAACTTCTTCAACGTCTGCCTGTACGTGTCGTTCTTCCCGCAATTGATCGCCGGCCCGATCGTGCGCTATCAGACGGTCGCCGACGAGATCGAGGGCCGCAGGGAGACCGTCGAGGACTTCTCGGCGGGCGTCCGGCGGTTCATGGTCGGCTTCTCGAAGAAGATGATCCTGGCGAACAATCTGGGCCTGATGGTCGACACGGCGTTCAGGATGCCGCGCGACGAGCTTTCCGTCCTCGGCGCGTGGCTCTCGGCGTTCGCGTACATGCTGCAGGTGTATTACGACTTCTCCGGGTATTCCGACATGGCGATCGGCCTCGGGCGGATGTTCGGGTTCCACTTCCTCGAAAACTTCGAGCACCCGCTGGTCGCGAGGTCCGTGGCCGGGTTCTGGAGGCGCTGGCACATATCGCTGGGCACCTGGTTTCAGGACTACCTGTACATACCGCTGGGCGGGAGCCGCGTCGGAAAGGGGCGGCTGCTGTTCAACATGTTCGTCGTCTGGACGCTGACCGGCCTCTGGCACGGCGCGGCGTGGACATATGTGCTGTGGGGCGTCGGCTTCTTCGTGCTGCTCTCGATCGAGCGCTTCACGGGCCTCGGCAAGTGGATGGAAAAGCGCCCGATCGGCCACCTGTACGCGATCGGCTCGATACTCGTGATCACGATTCTGATCCGCTCGGACAGCATCGCGACCGCCGGCATACTCTACAGCTCGATGTTCGCGATCAGCGGCGGCGGGTTCTACAACGCGCTGACCGGCGTGTTCCTGCGCGAGTACGGGCCGTTCCTGCTGGCCGGGCTCGTCTGCGCGCTGCCGGTCGCGCCGCAGATCAAGCGCGCGCTCCGCATCCCCGACCGGCTGTTTGAGACCGTCTCCGCGGTCGCTCTCGTCGCGCTGATGGTCGTCTCGGTCTCCTATGTCGCGACGAACAGCTACAACCCGTTCATCTACTTCAATTTCTGATCCGCGAACCACAAGTGTTCCGTCAACTGCGGAAGTTGCGGAATCCGGCGAGGGATTTTTGTTCCTGACAAGGAGCCGGAGCGCCGTCGTAGCGTTCCTGCGCCAAGCGGAGGGCGACACGGCCAAGGTTTGATTGCCGAAGGCAATCAAAGTCGCTCCGCGACCGGGTCGTTCAAACCGAAGATTTGAACGACCCGCCGGGGGCAAAAAGAACCGCCGAACGCGCAGGTTCCGCGGTGGACGGAGCACTGTACGCGCCGCGGGCATACTATGCCCAATCGGAGTTTTGGGAGGAATGCCTATGCAAACGCTGATCCGGCGGATCGGAACCATCTCCAGCCCCGAGCAGCTTCTGCTGAACGAGTGCATGGCGAACCACACGACGATCCGCGTCGGCGGCCCTGCGGACGCCTTTTACATGCCCGAGAGCGTCGAGCAGCTTCGGCAATCGCTCGACTGGGCGCGGGCGCTCTCGGTGCCGGTGCTCCTGATGGGCAACGGCTCAAACCTGATCGTGCGGGACGGGGGCGTGCGCGGGCTCGTGATCGCGCTCGGCGAGCGGTTTTCCCGCATACGCGTCGAGGGCGACGAGCTGACCGCGCAGGCGGGCGCGTCGCTCAAGCGCGTGAGCCTCGCCGCGCAGGAGGCCGGGCTGTCCGGGCTCGAGTTCGCCGCGGGCATCCCCGGCACGCTCGGCGGCGGGACGGCGATGAACGCGGGCGCGTACGGCGGCCAGTTGTCCGACGTGCTCCTGCGCGCGGACGTGCTGATCGGGGGCGAGGTGAAGACGCTTTCGCTCAAAGAAATGCGGATGGGCTACCGGACGACGCTGCCGCTGGCGCTCGGCTGTCCGGTATTGTCGGTCAGCTTCGGGCTTGCCCGCGGCGACCCGGCGGCGATCCTCGACCGCATGAACTGCCTGAACCTGCGCAGGCGCGAGCGGCAGCCGCTGAACTTCCCGAGCGCGGGCTCGGTGTTCAAGCGCCCCGAGGGGCGCTTCGCCGGCGCGCTGATCGAGGAGGCGGGGCTGAAGGGCCTGACGAACGGGGGCGCGCAGGTCAGCGAGAAGCACGCGGGGTTCATCATCAACCTGGGCGCCGCGACCGCGAAAGAGGTGTTGGAGCTGATGGAGGAAGTCCGGAGCCGCGTATTCGCGCGCTCGGGCGTGATGCTCGAGCCGGAGGTGCGCGTCGTGGGGGAAGACTGATGTCGTTCGCGTCCGACGCGCGCAGGGAGCTGGCCGCGGAAGCGCCCGGCGAATCCTGCTGCGCCCGCGCGGAGCTCGCCGCCGCGCTGCTGTTCTCCGGCGGCATCTCGTTTCAGGGGGCCGGGCGGTATTCGCTTCAGATACTGTCCCCCGACGCGTTTGCCGTGAGGCACTATTTTCTGCTCGTCAAGCGGCTGTTCGGGCTTTCCTGCCAGATTCGCACGCTGCGCACGACGCAGCTCAAGGGGCTGACGCGCTATCAGCTCGTGATCCCGCAGGAGCGCTCGACGGACGTGCTCAACCAGTGCGACCTGCTCGACAGGGAGGCGCTGTTCGGCATCCGCGCGACGCCCTCGGAGGACGCGCTCAACTACGCCTGCTGCAGGCGCGCGTTCTTGCGCGGCGCGTTTCTGCTCGTCGGCGCGGTCAGCAATCCGGAGAAGAGCTATCACCTGGAGTTCGCCGCGCCGAACGCGCCGCTGGCCGAGATTGTTATCAGATCGCTGAATTATTTTGAAATATCCGCAAAAACCGCGTGCAGAAAAGCGAAGTTTGTGGTATACTTAAAGGGTGGAGAGCAGATCGCGGACGCGCTGGCGCTCCTGGGCGCGAAGAACGCGATGATGGCGCTTGAGAACGTGCGCGTCAAAAAGGACGTCGGCAACCGCATCAACCGCCAGATCAACTGCGACGAGCGCAACCTCGCGCGCCAGCTCGAAAACGCCGAGGCGCAGATCAAGGACATCGAGCTGATCGAGCGGGAGATCGGGCTCGACAAGCTGCCCAGGTCGCTTCGGGAGATTGCGCAGGTGCGCAGGGAGCACGACGACAGCCCGCTCTCGGCGCTGGGCGAATTCCTCGATCCGCCGCTGGGCAAGTCCGGCGTCAACTCGAGGCTGCGCCGGCTCCGGGACATCGCGGAAAGGTTCCGCGCGGGAGAGGAAATCGATTTATAATTCGAAACGGAGGACGGACGGGAATGCACACGGTTCGACTGGAATCGCGCTACGGCGCGGCGGATGGGCTCACGCCGTCGATCGCCGCGAAAATCGCCGAGTGCGCTTCCAAGTATAAGGCGCATCTATCCATCGTAATCGGCGGCCGAGCGACGCAGATCGAGTCGCTGATCAGCGTGCTGTCGATGGACCTGCGCCGCGGCCTGCCGCTGACGATCGTCGCCGAGGGCGCGGACGCGGAGGACGCGGCGGAGGATATGCGCAGGCTGATCGAGGG
>JAAYZL010000049.1 GCA_012514855.1 Clostridiales bacterium | reverse complement strand
CCCCGGGGAACAAATTGCCCCTTCAGGTTCCGCCAATCGCGCATCAGAAAGATGTTGATGTTGTCGTGCCGGCGGAAGCGGCTCCGGCATGTCTGGTCGAGCACGTCGGGTTCCGCCGCCCAGACCTCCGAAAAGGTGCGCTTTTCAAAGGAGATCGGCAGATGTTCGTTTTGGAGACCGACAATGTGCGGCCACAGCGAAAGATAGAGCGTGTGGCGGATGTTTCGGGCGCCGTTTTTGCGGGAGAACCATCGGCGGGGATGCCGGTACACATCTTTGCTGCAAAAATGCCGGTTGAGCACCATCAGGTTGTTGGTCATCGCCGAAAAGAACAAATCGCCGGGGACGCGCTTGCGCAAAATGGTCAGGCCGGCGCGGTCCGTCGGCAGGCCGCCCGCAAAGAAGTCCTCCGGGGAGACCGGCGCGGTGATGAACATGTCGTCGTTGAAGGAGACGAAATGGTCGCTCAGGCCCTCGATGCGGTGCATGTTGAGCTCTATGGGGCGGGAGCTGAAGGTGGGCAGATATTGCTCGGGGATATAGTCCTCGTGGCGCACGATGTTCAGCTTCGGGTGCCCGGTGTTCAGCCACGGCGGCAGGTGCCCCCAGGTGATGAGGTGCACCCGGCGCACCCAGGGGGCGAATTTCTCCACGCCGCGGAACCAGTATTGCAGGTTCTCCCAGTCGCGGAAGCGCAGGTCCTCGTTGCCGGTTTGCGTCGAAGGGTCATAGGTTGCCTTCTGCGCAAGCCAGGCGGGGTCGCTGCCGTCCACCCAGGTGATTGCAAAATCTATGTCCATGCTTCCTCCTCAACGGTGTCCCTGCGGGCGTTTTTCCCGCCGCGCGGCGGCGCGCCCGTCGCCCTCGGGTTCACGCTCCGGAACGCATCGCGGGCGGCGGAGGGGATCGGGCGGAACGTATTCCAAAACCCTGCGCCGCTTGCGGAAGCGTATGCGCTCGTAGACGAGCGCCAGGTCCGGGCAGAGCGCCAGCAGCACCGCGTACGCCTTGCGCCGCGGCGGGAGCCACTTGCGGCTCTGCGTGCGCAAAAGGTCCGGGAGCGCCCGCCGGAGCGCGCGGATGTGCGCCTTCCAGCAGGGGTGCCTGCGGAAGCGCGGGCAGTCCAGGATGAAGTTCAGGCAGACGATGCGTATGTGATAGACGCGCGCCCTCGCGGCCTCCGCGTGCTCCGGAAACTGCTCCCTGGCGACGTGAAGGATCTCCTCGTGCGCCGCGATGCGGTCGTCGACGGACGTGTCGCCGCGCGTGTGCATGATGCTGCCCGGCCGCTGGCGGTAGAAGTACAGCGCCTCCGGCAGCACGTACAGCGCCTCCGCGCGCCGGAAGATGTGCGGCATCAGAAAGGCGTCCTCGTGCCTGCGGCCGAGCGGGAAGCGCAGTCCGTCGAACAGTTGGCGGCGATAGAGCTTGTCGCACGCGATCTCCTGAATCGACCCCCTCGTGTTCACCAGCGCGCCGAAGATGTCGCCGCCGCCCCGGAGCATCCGGGCGGCGTGCCCGAGCTTTACGGGCTTCACCTCATCGTCGAAGACCGGGCAGACCGAGAACGACACGATGTCCGCGCCGGTCTCGACGGCCGCCCGATACGCCTGTTCGCAGGCGTCGGCGCGCAGGAAATCGTCGCTGTCGAGGAACATCAGGAATTCGCCGGTCGCGATGTCGATGCCGGCGTTGCGCGCGCTCGAGAGCCCGCCGTTCTGCTTGTGGATGACGCGCGCGTTTTCGTGCTTTTCGGCGAATTCGTCCGCGATCGCGCCCGAGCGGTCGGGCGAGCCGTCGTCGATCAGCAGGATTTCGATGTCCCGAAGGATCGTCTGCTCCGCGAGCGATCGAAGGCAGCGCGGGAGGTATTCCTCGACCCTGTAGACGGGGACGATCACACTGACGTTCGCGGGCATTGGGCGTCCTTTCTGCGCAGAGCGCGCCCTTGGTGCAGCCGGGCGGCAAGCCCCGGGAAAGCGGCCAGCAGCGCGGCGTAGCCCTTGCGCGGCAGCGGCATCCACCGCTTCGAGCGCGCGAGCAGCAGCTTCGGCAGGCTCCGGCGGAGCGCGGCCACCTGCCGCTTCCACGCGGGCAATCGGCGGTAATCCGGGCAGCCCATCATCTCGTTCAGGACGAGCAGCCGCATGAAGTGCGCGCGCGCGGCGGCGTCGTTCCGAAGCGCCGGGAAATTTTCGCGGGCGATGCGGGCGATCTCCTCGTGCGCTCGCACGCGCTCGTCGGGGATCGTGCCGGTCACCGTTCGCATGGCGCTTCCGGGCCGCTCGCGGTAGAAGTACAGGAAGTCGTTGATGACGAGCGCGCTCCCCGCT
>JAAYZL010000376.1 GCA_012514855.1 Clostridiales bacterium | reverse complement strand
GTATCTCGACGCCCTCCTCGACGCGCGTGCGGAAGTGGCCGATGCCCTGGCTCAGGTCGCACTGGTAGAGGTAGTACGGGCGCACGCGCATCCTGACGAGCTTCAACAGGAGCTCCTTCATGGTCTCCGCGTCGTCGTTGACGCCCCGGAGCAGCACGCTCTGGTTGCCGAGCGGTATGCCGGCGTCGACGATCATCTCGCATGCGCGCTTCGCCTCCGGCGTGATCTCGCGCGGGTGGTTGAAGTGCGTGTTGATCCAGATCGGGTGGTACTTGCGAAGCATCTGGAGGAGCTCGTCGTCCACGCGCATCGGGAGCACGACCGGAACGCGCGTCCCGATGCGGATGACCTCGACGTGTTCGATCGCGCGCACGCCCGACACGATGTGCTCGAGCTTCGCGGTCGACATCGTCAGCGGGTCGCCGCCCGAGATCAATACGTCGCGGATCTCCGGGCGCGACCGGATATAGTCGAGCGCCCTTTGAAGCGCGCGCTCGGGGATGACCCTGTCCTCCTCGCCGACGGCGCGGCGGCGCGTGCAGTGGCGGCAGTACATCGAGCACTGAAACGTGACCAAGAGCAGCACGCGGTCGGGGTAGCGGTGCACGACGAACGGCACGGGACTAAAGTGCTCCTCGCCGAGCGGGTCGCCCATGTCGTCCTCGGAGGGATTGAGTTCCAAAGCCGACGGCACGGCCTGCAGGCGGATCGGGTCGTTCGGGTCGTTCGGGTCGATCAGCGACGCGTAGTAGGGCGTGATCGCCATGCGGAAGCGCTCGAGGCACTTGTCGATGTCCTCCTGCTCGCCCTCGGTCAGCGGAATCACGCTCTTCAACTGTTCGGAGCGCACGATGCGGTGCGAAAACTGCCACTTCCAGTCGTTAAAGCGGTCGGAGCGCTTTTCCATCGCTACAACTCCCTCCAATCCACCCGGCGGCCGAGGCGCTTCGCGGCCGCGTCGAGCACGCCGCGCACGAGCTCCGCGTGGCCTACGCCCGAAAACGCGGCCAGCATCGGATAATCGCTGTAGCCCGGGGCGAGCCCCGGCAGCGGGTTGATTTCGATGAAGTACATTTTGCCGTCCGCCCCCATCCGGAAGTCTACGCGCGTAAAATCGCGGCAGTTGAGCGCCGTGAACGCGCGCCGCGCCATCGAGACGAGCTCCCTGTTCTGCTGATCGGTGAGCTTCGCCGGGCACTCGTAGCGCACGTAGCGCCGAAAGTCCTGCTTGACCGGATAGCTGTACACGGTGTGCTGCCCCTCGGTGGGCCGCTCGAACACGATCTCCATCGGCGGGAACACGCGCGCGGACGCGCCGTTTCCGAGGATGCCGACGGTGAACTCGCGTCCCTCGATATATTCCTCGACGAGCATTTCGTCCGCGTAGAGCGCATGGTTGCGCCGGAGAATCCCCGAGAGCTGCTCGGGGGTTTCGGCGATGCTGATTTCGCCGATGCCCTTGCTCGAGCCCTCGCAGTTGGGCTTCACGATGACCGGGAATCGGAGCCTCCGGGAAAGCCGCGCCTTTCCGGGCCCCACGACCTCGTGGCGCGGCGTGCGGACGCGGTAGGTCGAGAGCACGCGCTTCGTGAGCGCCTTGTCGAGCGCGACGCACAATGTCGTCGCGTCCGAGCCCGTGTGGGGGATGCCGAGCATCGAGAGCAGGGACGGCACCTGTCCCTCGCGCGCGCGGCCGGAAAGCCCCTCGGCAATGTTGAACGCGATGTCCGCGCCGGCATGCCGAATAAGCCCCGGAAGCCCTTCGTCGGCTTCGAGCAGCGTGACCGACAGCCCTCCGGCCTCCAGCGCGTCGCGGATCGCGTGGACGGTGTCGATCTTGTCGTATTCCGCCTCGGCGTCCGGCGCCTTGGCTTCGATGCCCTTTTTCAAGTTGTACAGTACGGCGACTGCGTGAATGGGGGGTGCCAGAGGAACCTCGGAATCGAGCTGCTCCATAGACATGCGCCTGCGGCTTTCTCTGTTATTTTGGGTTCCGGGTTTCGCCATTTTCCTTCGGATCGAATGATATTATATGTCCGCCGGGGCAGGATGTCAACAGGAAAAAATCGCGGTTTTTCCGGGGGCGATCGGGCCCGTAATTTACCCGGGAAGGCTTGAAATCACGCGTGTTTCGATGTATGATAGGGGGTGGGACAGGGATTTGGACGCAATTGACGGGGAGGGTTGACCATGAGCATTCGCAAAGTTCCGTTCGGCTCGCTTCCGGGGGGGCAAGAGGCCGACCTGTACATCCTGGAAAACGCGCACGGCGCGTCGGTGGAGATCACGAACTACGGCGGCATCGTGCGCGCGATCAACGTGCCCGACCGCGACGGAAATATCGGAAACGTCGCGCTGGGCTACGCGGACGTCGCGGGGTACGTCCCGCTTTGCGGGTATCTGGGGGCGCTCATCGGGCGCGTCGGCAACCGCATCGCGAACGGGAGCTGCGTCGTCGGCGGCGAGGTGCTGGCGCTCGCGAAGAACGAGGCCGGCCGGACGCACCTGCACGGCGGGAACGTCGGCTTCGACCGGAAATTCTGGGACGCGACGCCGATCGAGGGCATCTGCCAGGACTGCCTGATCCTCAAGTACACCTCCCCCGACGGCGAGGAGGGCTATCCGGGGACGCTCAACGTTATGGTCACCTACACCTTCACCGACGACGACGAGCTCGCGATCCGCTACGAGGCGGTCTCCGACCGGGACACGCTGTGCAGCCTCACGAACCACACCTATTTCAACCTCGCCGGGGAGGGAAGCGGCGCAATCTGCGACCACATGATCGAGATCGACGCGGACACGTTCACCGCCATAGACGACAAGTGCATCCCGACCGGCGAGATTCGCAAGGTCGACGGCACGCCGTTTGACTTCCGGAACGCGAGGCGGATCGGCGACGGCCTCAGCCAGACCGAGGACTGCGAGCAGATGCGCAACGGCAAGGGCTACGACCACAACTTCAACATAAACGGCGAGGGGCTGCGCTTCGCCTGCGAGGTCACCGAGCCCGCGACCGGGCGCGTCCTGCAGGTGTTCACCGACATGCCCGCCGTGCAGTTCTACGCCGGGAACATGCTCGAGAGCGTCAACCCCGGAAGCTCTGGGCGGCGCTACCACAGGCACGAGGGCTTCTGCCTCGAGACGCAGTACGCGCCGGACTCCGTCAACCACCCGGAGTTCCCCGACAGCGTGCTCCCGGCGGGCGAAAAATACGACTACGCGACGATCTTCGCGTTCGGCGCGGAATAACGCAAATATAAAGGAGTTCGAGGACATGCAGGTTCGCACGCGCTTTGCGCCGAGCCCGACCGGGTACCTTCACCTGGGGGGTCTGCGCACGGCACTCTACACCTATCTGTTCGCCAGGAGAAGCGGCGGAACGTTCATACTGCGCATCGAGGACACCGATCAGGAGCGCGAGGTTCCCGGCGCGGTCGAGAAGATCTACCAGTCGATGCGCGCGGCGGGGCTCCACTACGACGAGGGCCCGGACGTCGGCGGCGACTACGGCCCGTATGTGCAGACCGAGCGGCGGCACCTGTACCTGCCGCACGCGGAGGAGCTCGTCCGGCGCGGCGGCGCGTACTACTGCTTCTGCGCGAAGGAGCGGCTCGATCAGGCGCGCGCCGAGGCCGAGGGAAAGGGCGAGAGCTACAAGTACGACAAGCACTGCCTCCACCTTTCAAAGGAGGAGGTCGGGCGCCGCCTCGCGGCCGGGGAGCCGCACGTCATCCGCCAGAACGTGCCGACGTCCGGGCGCGCGGGCTTCGACGACGTGCTCTACGGCCATGTCGAGGTCGACTGCTCGACGCTGGACGACAACGTGCTCATCAAGGCCGACGGGCTGCCGACCTACAACTTCGCGAACGTCGTCGACGACCACCTGATGGCGATCACGCACGTGATGCGCGGCACCGAGTACCTGTCGAGCGCGCCGAAGTACAACCTCTTATACGAGTCGTTCGGCTGGACGCCGCCGATGTACGTCCACCTTCCGGTCGTCATGCGCGACGCGGCCAGGAAGCTCTCGAAGCGCTACGGCGACCCGTCGTTCGAGGATCTGCTCGAGATGGGCTACCTCAAGGAAGCGGTCATCAACTTCATCGCGCTGCTCGGCTGGAGTCCCCGGAGCGAGCGCGAGTTCTTCACGCTCCCGGAATTGGAGGAGTGCTTCGACCTCGAGGGGCTCAACAAGTCGCCGTCGATCTTCGACATGAACAAGCTGACGTGGTTCAACTTCGAGTACATGCG
>JAAYZL010000375.1 GCA_012514855.1 Clostridiales bacterium | reverse complement strand
TGTACTGGTCCGGAATCCTGCCGGTGCCCTTCGGGTCGCACCAGGTCGCGTAGTTGTTCCTCGCGCGCACGTTGATCTTCGAGCCGGTCACGTCGTTGATGTGCCCCTCGACGAGCCCCTGACAGTCGAACACGCGCTCGGCGCTTGCCCTCCACGAAAGCGCCTTCTTCCGCTGCTCGCCCGCGTATTGGTCGAAGTACCGGTCCGGAAGCGCCCTCGGGTTCTGCCCGGTCGTCCCCATGATGTAGCCGTCCCCGCGCGCCGCGCGCGTTTCGAGGAACGCGACGAACGCGCCGATGTTTAACTTCTCCATATGCATTCCTCCCGTTACGGCAGCGTGTACTCGACGACGATGCACCCGCTCCCATTTGCCAAAGACGAACCCCGCTTGATCCCGACCGTGGGATAGCTGTTGACATTCGTGACATAGAGGTCGACCTGATTGGCGATATTGCCGTCGTGCGCGCGCGGAATGGGGATGGCGCTGTTGCTCGTCGTCAAATACGTCCCGCGCAGCGCCACAATCGTCCCGACCGCCGCCTCTCCCAGGGACGCGGTCGCCGTCGACGCGCTGCCCGAAAAGGAAAACGGCAGCACCCTGCGGTAGATCGTCTGGCCGTCGATCCACCGGATCTTCGTATCCGCCGCGGAGGCGGAGTAATCCATCTGCGGCATGCCGCCGTAGAAGTGCGCCGGGTACTGACACTCGAACTTCGGGTTCTCCGTCGTCGCGGTCGAGTGCTGACCGACGGACACGCCGGGCGCGTCCCTCGCGACGCTGAACTTTGTGTGCGCCTTCGTGATGCGGAAGCGCTGCTTCGCGCTCTCGAACTGGTCGCCGAAATAGGCGAACACGTCGTACTCGCTCCCGAGCTCCATCGAAAGCGCCGACAGGAGCGCCGCGTCGTCCGCGATTCCGGAAAGCGCGTCCCCGACGGGCACGGACACCGGCAGGGAGTACTGCGCTTCGTCCACGCGCTTGTAAGACAGCGTGCAGGTCATGCCGCCGCTGGCCACGCCCGGCTTCAGCGCCGCCTGCAGGCTCACGGCGGGCTCCGTGCCGACCGCCGACGGCGCGCCGTTCAAAAAGCGCCTCGCCGAGAGGGAGGCGATCGACGGCGCGCGCCACGCGTCCAGATAGGTCAGCACATCGGGAACCGTGGCGGCGAACATGGCGCCGCCGCCGAACGCCTCCGCCTTCAGCTTCAGCTTTTCGCCGCGCACGGAGGAGGCCATTTCCCACACCGGGGTCGAAAACGAGTAACTGCGCGACTTGCCCGCCCCCAGCGCCCGATTGTCGCTCATGATGCCGGAGCTGCCGGTCGAGGCGTTGTCGAGGTACAGGTATACGCCGAGGCTGGCGTTCTCCCCGCTTCCCATCGTGACCTTGCAGGATACGTGAACCGTGTCGCCGGCCGCGGCGATCGCCGGGGAAATCGAGACGTTGCCGATGGTCAAAAAACCGCCTCCTTGCCCTTCAATCGATGCATAAATTGCCCTCCGGCGACAGCCAGATCGGCATGTCCCCGAGCCGCAGGTAGTCGTCGACCTCCGCGGCCTGTGCCCACATCCGGTTGTACGCGAACGACGCGATCGGCCGGCTGCCCTGCCGGATGTCGAAGCGGTCGCCCTCGATGAACGCCTTGTAGTCGCCGCCGTCCGCGCCGATCTCGACGCCGCCGTCGCTGACGCGCAGATACGTCCTGCGGACGCCGCCGACGGTCAGGGTGATCGCGTCGCCGTTTCGGATGTCGTAGGTGTTCAAATGGTCGATCACCGCCTCGGCCGCGAACAGCTCCGCGACGTCGATCTTCTCCGACGTAATCGCGCCCGCGGCGATCTCGTTGCCGGTGATCGTCTCGGCGGCGATCTTCTCCGCCGTCACGGACTTCGCGACCAGCACCGTGCCCGAGATGCGGTTTTCGTACTCCTCCTCGGACAGCTGCTGCGCGGTCAGCCCCTCGTCCGTCGCGTTGATCGCGAGGAACAGCCCGTCCGCTCCCTTGAGCAGCAGCCGCTCGACCGACAGCGTGCCGGCGGTGATGACGTCGGCGTTCAGGCTGACGATCTTGGCGTCCGTGATCGAGCCGTCCGCGATCTGCGCGGTGCCGATCGCGCCGGTTGCGATCAGCGCCGCCGTGATCGCCCCGAGCGCGATCTTCGCCGTGCCGATTGCGGCGTTCCCGATCTTCGCGCCGGTGATCGCGGCGTCCTGAATCTTCGCGGTGAGGATCGACGCGTCCGCGATCCGCGCGCCGTCGATCTCGGCGCTCGCGATCTCCGCCCTCGCGATGGTCGCGACCCTCGCGTCGACCGTCACCGCGTCGAGCTCCTCCGCCGTCACCGCGCCCGCCGCGATCTTCCCCGCCGTCACCGACCCCGCGGCGAGCTTTTCGGCGGTGATGCTGCCCGCGCGGATCGCCCCGGCGGTCACGGACTCGGCCGCGAGCAGCCCGCCGTCGACCGCGCCCGTCAGCCGCGCCGCGTTCAGCCCGCCCTCCGGCGTGATCGCGCGCAGCGCGTTCTGCCCGGTGTCCGGCGCGCCGAGCTCGCACTCCGCGGAAAACCCGCGGTTGAGCGTCAGTTTCTGCCTCGTCAGCATGGACGCCGTGCCGTCGACGGCCACGCCGTCCCCGATCATAAGCGTCGGGTCGCCCCGGAACCGGAACGACGCGCGGCGGAGCTCCATGCCCGCGAGAGCGCTCAGCGCCCCCGAGAGCATCGCCCCCGCCCCCGCGGTTCCGGCCACGAGCAGAGGATTCGCGCCGAGGTCGAGCGCGTTCCAAGAGGCGACCGGCTTCGACGCGTCCGCGATCGCCTCCATCTCCGCGATCTCGCCGGTTCCGTCCTCGCCGCGCACGCTCGTCGCCCGGAGCGCGTTCAGCGGCCCGAAGTCCGAAAACGCGTGCACGCGCTTAAGCACCGCGGCGGCCCCGATCTCACAGACCGGCGCGCCGGGCCCGTATACCGGCAAAATCTCCATCGCGCCCGCGCGATTGACCCTCGCGAACGCGCCCGCCAGCGCGAGCGCGTACCCCAGCGCGGTCCGGACGCTCAGCGTTCCCCATGAGGGGCGCTTTGAAATGACCGCGCCGCCGTTCGGCACGCCGGAAGGCAGCGGGTAGCGCGTCTTGCCGACGATGTGGCGCACGACCTGCAAGAGCGTCGCCGGGTAGGTCAGCGCGTCGGCGAACGCCCCGGCGGTCTCCTCGGCCATCGAGTCGTAGCCGGAAATTGTCACGCCCGCCGAGCGCGCCTCGCCCTCCGCCTCCGAAACGACGAACGCGCACAGCGGCCGAAATTCCCCCTCCGCGCCGAGCTCCAATTGCACCGTCGCGCCCTTCAGCGCGTCGGACTGCAATTTTTCGCCGCCCGGCAGCCACGCCCCGCTTTCGCTCCGGAGCTTCAGCACATGCCGCGCGGACAGCACCGCCCCGGCGAGCAGCCCGTCGTCGACGCCCTCGTCGATCGAAAGCGAAAGCACGTCCGCGCCGGTGAGCTGCACCTCCCGCCCGGTCGGAAGCGTCAGCGCCCCCTGCACCAGAAGCCTCCGCGCCGGCGCCGCCAGTGCCTCGCGATAGTCCGTCATCTCTCCATCAGCTCCATTTCCACGTCCGTCCACACCGGCCTCCCGCCGCGCATCCGCTTGAGCCCCGCGCGCCGCTTCCCGAACCGGCAGACGATCTCGCGCTCCGTCCCGTCCGGATCGGGGTACTCAACCGGGAAAAACCCGTCCCCCGCCGCGCTGAGCAGCGCGGACAGCGCCTCCTCCGGCAGGTACGCCCACGAAAGCGTCAGCGCGCGCTTCGCCCCGAACACGTCGAGCACCGTCTCGCCCAGCAGGTTCCTGTCCTCCGCGGACGCGTTTTCCGCGATCTCGACGCGCAAACTGCCCGGCGCCGCGATCTCCACGCCGTTGATCTTCCACATTGCCCTCGCCCCCTCAAATGTCGAGCATCTGCCGCCCGGTCGCGCGCTTCACGGCGTTGATGCCGCGGATCGCGGCCTCGCCGAGCTTCACGCCGTCGACGTGTATCGGCGACACGACCGTCAGCCCCGTGAGCGCGCGCTCGACGGCCTCCGAAAGCCCCTCCCCGCGCTCCGCCGGGAGCGGCGAAGCGCGAAGCGCCCCCGCGGCGGAAAGCGCGAGCGCGTTCGAGGCCATCGAGGCGCGCGCCGACGCGTCCATCACGCCCAGCGCGAAGCCCTCCGAAAACCGCTCGCCGAGCCCCCGCGCGACGCGCGACGGCGAGCGGATTTCGAGCGCCCTGCGAATCCTCGCGACCGCGGCCGCGGCCACCTCGTCCGCGGCGCGCATGACCGCGCCCTTTCCCGCGCGGATGCCCGCCGCCAATCCCGCCGACAGCCGAACCCCCGAGGCGTACATCCCGGACGCGGCCGCGTCCACGCGCCGAAGCTCCCCCGTCAGCGCCCGAAGCGCCGCGACCGCCGCGCCCATTGTCACCTGAAAGCGGATTTCAAGCGCCTCCAGCGTCATGGCAATCCCTCCTCCCTCCTCCCGGCCAGCGACTGAAACACGCGCTTCATCTCGCCGGCCGTCATCGTCCTCGCCCGCCCGCGCGGGGCGGGTGGGGTTGCGGGGTAGCGCCTCGGCGCGTTGACGCCCAAGGCGACGTACCCGCCCGCGAGCCACGCGAGCGCCGAAAGCTCCTCGGCCCGCTCCGAGCGCCGGTGCGCGAGCGCGAGAACCTCCCACTCGATCTCGCGCGGCGTCCGGTCGAAAAACCCGCCCGCGCCCGGAACCCCCATCGCCGCGAGCCTGTGAAAAAGCTGTTCAAACGCCCGCCGCGAATCCCCGCTACGCATCTTCGCTCAGAAACCCCGCGCGCCGAAGCGCCTCCGCGCACCGGTCGACGATTTCGTTGAGCGACCCGCCGCCCTTCAGGTGCTCGTCGATCAGCTCTCCGGCCTCCCGGAGCGTGATCCCCTGTTGCCTGTCCATCAGCGCGCCCCAGAACAGCAGCCTCGCCGCCGTGAAGTCGGAGTTCAGCGCGTCGAGCAGCGACCCGCCCGCCATCTCCTCCACGACGCACATGCTGTTGACCGTGTAGCGCAATACGAGCGCCCGGCCCGCGATTTCCATCCGCACGTCCATCCCGTTCACCCCCTACTGGACGGCCACCGCGCCGGTGATGCGCAGCTCCGCCGAAAACCCGAGCGCGCCGTCGACCTCGGCCGCGCCGATCTTGTACCCCTTGACGAACGCCGAAAACAGAGCCGCGCTGCCGTCCGGAAACGCGACCTCCGCCTCGCCCGCCTCGCCCGACAGGTATGCCGAGCGCAGCGCAACCTGTCCCTGGTCCTCCGCGTCGAAAAAGCCCTCGAGCGTCAGCTCGCCCGCCGAGCGCAGCCCCTGCATGTACTCGCGGAAGCCGCCCTCCGAGTCCAGCGTCGTGATCTCGATCTCCTCGCTCGTCGGCGCGATCTCGCCGACCGACGAGAGCCTTCCGACCCTCGCCTTCGCGCCCCCCGACGGCGTAAACGAAAACACCGTCCCCATCGCGTTGGTTGCCATGTCCATCCCCTCCTATTGATACAGCCTGTCCCCGTCCGACAGCGCGCGGTAGCGCGTCGCGCGCCGGAAGTAGCGCGTCTTTTCCTCAAACAGGTCCATCGCCTGCGCGCGCTTAAACCCCGCTCCGACGAGCGCCCCGTCGACCGCGTCCGCGATCAACCGCACCTCCCCGGCGCCCAGGCCCCACACGTCGACCGCGTACTCCAATTCCCGGAGCGCCTCCGCCCCGTCCGCGCGCGCGTGCGTGCGGTTGCCCGCCTCGCGGTACGCGACGCACGGCACCTTCGCCCAGTCCGCGGGATACGCGAAGAACACCTCCGCCGCGTTCCCGACCGCGCCCGCGATCAGCGCCCCGATCGCCTCCGTCATACGATCACCTCCCTCGCCGCGGCGAGCAGTTCCGCCGCGGCCCTCTGAAACGCCGGGCCGAGGTACGGCTGCGCCGGACTCCCGGCCCCGAGCTCCACATAGAGGGCGTAGGCAGCGGTTGCGTACACCGCCGCCCCGAGCCCCTCGGCCCTGACCCCGATCGACGCCCGGAGCCGCCCCGTGTCCACGGGAACGAGCTCGCGGGCGACCCCGCAGGCCGCCCCGGCCGCGTCCGATACGGCGCGCTCCATGCCGCCGCGCCATTTCTGTTCCATCGCGTAAAGCCGCGCGCACATCGCGCCGATGGATTGCGCCATATCAGACCCTCCTCACAAGCCTCGCCTCGACGTGGCGCGACCACTCGTCAACCGCCGCGCACACCCACTGAACCTCTTCGTCGCCCGGAAACAGCACGCCGTCTCCCTCGACGATCGGCGCGCACTTCGGAAGCAGCAGCTTCTTCAGGCGCGCCGCGCGCACGCCGAACATGTCGTCGCGAAGCGCGTTCGCCTCGTGGCTCAGCGTGTTCGCGACCGGCGCGAGCGACCCGCGCGCGGGGATGGCGTCCGACGCGTCGAACGCCTCCCGGACCGCGCCGAGTTGATCCTTTACGGTCTTTCTGGGCACGATCTTCACGCGGACGAGCGTCCTCTCCAAGAGCCTCATCCGCCCACCGCCCTTGCGAGCCGGAACGGGTTCAGCTGCCGCCGGATGTCCTCCGGGAGCGATTCCGCCACATGTTCCGCGCCGCCCTCGCCGTGCCGGAGCTCGCCCTCCATGCCCATGCGGTTGAACATCACCGCGGCGATTGCGATCTGCGCGCCCTCGAGCGCCGCGGGCACGCTGTCGCGGCCGGTGTAGGCGAGGATGAATTTTGCCGCGTCCCCGATCAGGTCGCCCAGCAGCAGATCGTCCTCCGCGTCCGGAATCCGCCGCTTCAGCTTCTCGAGCATATTTGCCTCCTAGCCCAGCACGCGCACGGCGAGCTCGGGATACACGGTCTTGAACCCGTACAGCACGTCCATCGAGTACGTGGAGCGCTTGTACTGCTGGTCGTAGCCGCGCGTCACGCGAAGCGAGATGCCGTTGAAGCTGGTCACGTAGCTCATCACGCCCTGGCCGTCCGGGTTCGCGAGCGGCCGCGTCACGTAGGCGAACGCCATCGGGTGGAACGCGAGGTTCGCCGTGTGGCTGCCGACGAGCACTACCTCCGCGTTCGCGGCGATTTCCGGCAGCGCCGGCGCCACCCTGACGTTCGCGATCGCGTTTGCGGAAGCCGCGGCGCTGTCCTCGGCCACCGCGAAGTGCCTGTCGCCGATCTTGATCAGGTCTCCCTTCACGAGCTTGCCGGCGAGCGAAGTTCCCGCGAGCGAAAGCTGCGCCGCGCCCGCGGACACGGCGGACGAGACCTTCACGCCGACCGCCGCGGTGATCCCGGTCACATGCTGATGCACGCCCTGCGACATGTAGTTGTCGATGCCGTACACGCGGCCGATCGCGCCCTCGCGCAGCGCCAAGGTGCTCCCGGACTTCTCCGCGTTGATCAGGGCGTCCAGCGCCGTGAACTTCGCGTCCGCCTCCGCGTCCCAGACGGCGGCGCGGCCGTAGTTCGGCGCGCGGTTCAGGTTCAGCTGCCTGCGCGCGGCGGCGATGTCGGCAAGCGCGCCCGGCGCCGTGCCGGCGGTTCCGATCGCCGTGAACACGTCCCTGTAGAGCGCGAGCCCGTCGCGGTTGATCTTCTCGGCCAGCGCCGCGGCCGCCGGGTCGACGAACACGCGGTTCAGGTCGTCGATCGACGTCGCGGTCTCGATCGCGGTCGCCCGCGCGTCGACGGTCGCGAGGTGGTCGAGCACGACCTCGACCGTGTCCTCGACCATGTCCTGATACGTCACGCCCTCGACCTCGTCGAAGTCGGCGGCCTCGAGCGCCACGGGCTTGCGCACGCGGATCGCGTCGCCGTAGCCGTGGAAGTCCTCGGAAAAGTCCCGGTGCGTCAGCGTCGGGAACACCAGGTTGTCGATCAGCTTCGGAAGCGCCTGCCGGGCGATTTCCTTCAGGGTAACAAATGTGTTTGCCATGATTTTCCTCCTCTTTCTATCTGCCGCCCGCGCGGCAGAAAACCTTGTAGTAGTCGTCGTCCGTCATGTCCGCCGCGTCCCTCTGCGGCTGCGCCCTCGCGGGCGCCTCGCCGCGCATCCGGTCCAGCACCCCGCGCTCGACCGCCTGCCGAAACGCCGTCTCCGCCGCGTCGATGCTCTTCAAAAGCGCCTCCGGGCTCTCGTAGCTGAGCGCGCCGGACAGCGCATCCGGAAGCGACCGCTCGCTGAGCGCGTCCCTCGCCTGCAATTGCATCTCGCGCAAAGCGACCGCGCGCTCGCGGGCGTTCAGCCTCTCCTCCGGCGAAACCTCGGGCCTCTCCAACCCGTCCATGTCCTCACCTCCCCTCCACGCGCTTCCTGAGCTCCCCGTCGTCGACGAGCCCGCGCAGCAGATTCACGGTCCTGGCCTCCTCGAGCTCGTTGACCGGCAGCGCGCGCGTGAACGCGATCTTGACCGCGCCCGCGTCGAGCGCCGGCGCGCCCCTCGCCGCGCGGAACGCCGCGAACCGCCTGAGCCTCTCGGTCAGCGCCTCGCGGAACCAGCGCTCCTTGAGCTTCGTCGCCTGTTCGAGCCCGAGCAGCTTGTACTTCATCGCGACGCCGCTCGAGTTCCCGGCGAACCGCTCGTCGGTCAGGTCGGGGATCATGCTCATCTTGTGGATGTCCTCGGC
>JAAYZL010000048.1 GCA_012514855.1 Clostridiales bacterium | reverse complement strand
TGGCCGTGGAGCCGGACGCCGCAGCCCTGCGAGAACATCTGCGAGCCGTCGAGCGCGTACATCTCTATGTGCCCCTCGATCTCGTCCTCCCTCCAGAAGTTCGCGCCGACAAACGGGAAGGTCGAGCTCGCGTTCGGGCCGCGCATGTACAGGCCGTTCACCTCGTCGAACAGCGCGTCCGGCTCGCACACGAGCGACAAAACGCGCATGTCGTGCGACACGCCGAACAGATACGTCTCCGTCTCGACGTAGGAGGGGAGCATGCCCTCCTTGTACGCGCGCGCGCGGAGCACCGTCGTCGCGCTGATTTCGATCGGCCCGGTGTAGATGGTGTCCGACTGGTCGGGCGCGGAGCTGTCGAGCGTGTAGTGGACCCTGGCGCCCTCCGGAACCGCGAGCTCGACCGCGACCGGCGCGCTCTTGACGCCGCCCGGAACCGACGCCTCCGGCATTTGCGCCTTGCCGGAATAGACGTCGCCGCCGTTCGCGGTTCCGGGGCTCGGGGTGCCGAGATACCTAAAGCCGCTCTGCCCGGACACGCGGCCGTAGCTGACGTCGGTAAACTGCTCGGGCAGCGGCACGCGGTCGAATATCTCGCCGGAGGGCGTCGCGAGCGTCACGCCGTAGCCGCCCTCGACCGCGAGCCGGAAGTCCGCGTGGATCGCGCCGGACTTGCTCTTGCCGGTGAGCCCCGAAAAAAATACGCCGAGGTACTGGCCGGGCTGAAGCACCGTGCCCGCGGGGAACTGCCACCTGCGCGGCCGGCCCGCGTCGTCGGAGAGTCCGAAGCCGGACAGGTCGACCGCGGCCGCCGAGGCGTTGTAGATCTCCGCCCAGTCGTAGCTCTGCGCGTTCGTCGAGGCGACGACCTCGGTCACATAGACCCCCGTTGTGTTTCGCGCCGCGAACTGACTTTCGATCAGCGCGGCGCTCTCGGTCGTATTGGCCATGCCCGGCGTCGGCGCGAGGCTCGTCGAGAAGCTCCCGTCCGGCTGCCTCGAGTACGCCTGGTCGGTCCGCAGGATGTCGTAGGAGGCGATGTCCACCGGCTGGCCGTTCTCGTTCGCGAGCACGACGTCCTCGCCCTCGCTCGCGAGCTTGAAGTTCGTGTGGAGGCCCTCGTCGAGCCCCGACGCGTACACGAGCAGATAGCCTCCGGCGGGGACGACCGTGCCGTCCGGGAAGCGCCACTTCGTCGGCTTGTCGCGGCTGTCGGACAGATACCACCCGGTCAGGTCCGCGTCCACGGCCGACATGTTATAGAGCTCTATGTAGTCGAACACGCCCCGGTCGGTCTTTGCATACGACGCGTTGACGGCCATCAGCTCGTTTACGCGCACCTCCGCCGCGACCGACACGCTGAGCAGCGTCCGGTAGTTCTCGTTGGTGTTCGCCATGCCGGGCGTGTACTCGGAGGAGACCTCCCATCCGCCGTCCGCGCGCCGGTAGACCTGGTTGCGCTTGAGCTCCGGCACGTTCGCGGTGTCGACCGCGGTTCCGGTCGCGTTGAACAGCATCAGCGTGTCGCCGGACGCCGAAATCCGAAACGGCAGGTGGTACTGGTAGCCGGACGTGTTGCGAAGCCTCCCGTCGGCGTAGATCACGAGGTACTCGCCGGGCTTCAATATGTGCTCGGGGAACGTAAACGTGTTGACCGAGTTCGCGACCTTCGCGATCGACCAGCCGGAGAGATTGACCTCCGACGAGCCCGCGTTCTCGATCTCGACCCAGTCGCAGCTTTCGCCCTCCTCGTTGAGCAGCGCCGAGCCGTTCGAGGACATGATCTCGGAGAGCCGGACGGTCCTCGACGCGTGGATCTCCGCGACGGTCTGCACGTCGGTCTGCCTGACCTGGAGGCCGTACCCGTCGGGCATCAGCCTGTACTGCAGCAGAAACGCCAGCGCGACGACGGCGGCCGCGACGATCAAAAGCGGCGCGAGCGATCCGCGCCCGCCCTTGCGGGGCGGCGGCGGGCCCTTTTTTTGGGGCGTCTGCGGCGGGCGCTGCCCGGAAGGGCGCCTGGCGGGCGGCCGGTTCATATGCTGTGCCACGGATTCCTACGCCCCCTCGCCCGTGTAGGCGACCAGCGTCGCGTCCTGCACGCCGGGAATGTCCGACAGGCGCTTCAAGAGCGCGTCGGTCTTTTCGAGCCGCACCTCGTAGGTGGCCTCGACCGCGCCCTGCTGGACGGTCTTCGTGCGCAGCCGCTGGAATTTCACGGTGTTGACGACCTGCGCGGCGGCGCGCTCGGCGGCGTCGGACATCCGAAGCACGAGCAGATAGCTGTTGAGCTTCCTGGTCTGCATCCTCGAGACGAGCGAGATCAGGAGCGCGATCGCCGCGAGCGTCAGCCCCGTCAGGAAGAACTGCCCGGCGCCGAGCAGGATTCCCATCGTCAGCGACCAGAACATGTAGGCGGTGTCGAGCGGGTCCTTGACGGCGGTGCGGAAGCGCACGATCGACAGCGCGCCCACCATGCCCATCGAGAGCTGTATCGAATCGCGGATGCACATGACGACCGGCGTCGTGATCAGCGTCATGAGAACCAGCGTCAGAAAGAAGTTCGACGAGTACATGACGCCGCGGAAGTTCGCCCGGTACACCCACGCGACCGTGAGCCCCACGCCGAAGGCCAGCGCGATGGAGAACAGTATCGTCAGCCACGAGCTGGGCTCGATCGTCTGGGACGCGAAGAGGTTGGCAATGGCATTGCTGTTCATGGAAATCCTCCTTTGTTTATGGGCAGGATGGAATACTAAATCGGCTGATACCGCCTGCACAGCACGTATTTCGAGATCGCCGAGCGCTCCGAGGATATGTCCGCGATCAGCGCGCCCAGGTGGTGCGGGAAGTACCGGTCGAACTTGATCTCGAGGATCTCGACGTCCCGGTCGTGCGGCGTGACGGTCGCGATCGCGGGGTTGAACAGGTCGGCGCTCGAGATGCCGGTTCGAAGCCTCGTGTCGAACGTGATCCTCGTCGTCTCCGCGGGACAGGTGAACGCGACGCGGTCGTAGTCGACGATGACGGCGCTCTTCCAGGCGCCGGTGCGCATCGCCGCGTAAACGTCCCGGAGCAGCGGGCTCTCCGCCCTCTGCAGCCCGCGCGGCTCCCCGGAGATGATCTGCTCGGCGAGCCTCCGGGTGATGCGCAGCGAGCTCTTCTGGATCAGGTCGCCGAGCTTTCGCTTGCGCTCGAGGAAGATCTCCGCGTCCGACAGGTCGTAGATGCGTATGCGGTACTTGTCGCGGTTCTCGGTGCCGGCGATCTTGTCGAGGTACGCGGTATCGAACGCGTCGTCGAAGTACAGCGAGCGCACGGCGTAGGGCCTGCCGCCGGGACAGTGGCTGTCGAGCCGCATCGCGTACAGGAGCCGCCGCCTGAGAACCTCCAGCTCCGCGGGATTGATGAAGTACTTCAGCTCGTGCCGCGCGGGCGGCTGCTTCCGGTTCAAATGGCATTTCCCCCCTGTATCAGGCGAATCGCGTCGCCGAAATACCTCTCCATGTCCGCGTCGCTCAAAGAGAGCGTCTCGCGGAAATAGCCGATCAGCTTTTTCGGGCGCGCCTTGGCGTAGTCGACGAATTCCCCGAGCTCGCTTCGGAAGTTCGCCTCGCTCTGGCCCCAGCGCCGAAGCTGCGCGGGCAATTCCGGCAGGAGCTCGTTGTACCGCTCTTCGATCGTCCGAAGAATCTTTTCCGTCGTCCAGTCGGTCGCCATCATCCCGCCGATGAACGTCAGAAACCGGTCGCGGAACGCCGCGTTCTTCATCAGCGCGATGAACAGCGCGTTGTCCGTTCGCCTGCCTGCGCCCATGCCGCCGGGGTTCAGCCAGCGGCCGATCGAGTTCGTGTCGTTGTTGAACGCCCAGTCGAAATCGTAGACGGCCCAGCGCCATCTGCCGTCGGCATTCTGGTTCCGGTAGCGCTTGATGTTCAGCGTATCGGAGTTCCCGACGAAAATCTGCAGCGCGTGGTAGGCGATGTAGTTGTCGAGATCGATCACCTCGCCGACCTTCTCCAGCGCGGCGCCGTCTTTGACGCCGTTTTTCCCGACCCACGAGAGCATCCGCTGGTAGCTCTCGTCGCTGCCGCGCAGCACGGAGGCGTTCCCCTTGACGAGGTCGATCCGGTCCTCCTGTCCCTCCCAGTTCTCGAACTGGCAGATCGACGCGGCCGAGATGCGCTCGCGCATGTAATAGTGGCCCCAGTAGATGCCGTTTATGTAGACGGCGCACATCTCGGTCTCCTGGTAGAACACGCCGGTGCCGCTCGCGAGCTCCGTCAGCACCGCGTCGCGCATGCGGGTCTTTGGGCCCTCCTCGGCCCCGCTGCGGAGGATGAACGACTGGTAGCTCCCGTAGGGCCGGTCGGAGAACAGCGCCGCGTCGAAGCGGTTGGCGCCGTACTCGCCGCGCGCGATGACCTTGAAGTTCTTCTGCGGCAGCTTCCGGCTGTCCGCGCCGTGGAGCTTCAGGCCGCAGCCGCCCGAGAGCACCTTGTCGCCGCCCGGCGCGTAGATCTCGACGTGGCCCTCGCGCTCCCAGTCCTGCTCGTAGTTCGCGTGGATGCCGTTCGGCCCGGCGAGGTTGTCCGGGTCGGACACCAGCGACACGACGCGCAGCGTGTGCGAGACGCCGAACAAGTACGTCTGCGACTCCGCGTACGACGGGAGCATATCGTCCATGTACGCGCGGGCGCGCAAAACGGCCGTGCCGGTGACAACAATCGGGCCCGCGTAGGGCGTCGAGGACTCGTCCGGGTCCTCGCAGTTCAGCGTGTAGTAGACGCGCGCGCCCGGCTCCGCCGCGATCTCGACCGCGACCGTTTCCCCGTCCTGATACAGCCCGCCGCCTGCGGAGAACGCCGGTCTCCCGCACCGGCCGAGGTAGCCGGCCGAGGCGTTTTCCGCGTTCGGCGTCGCGGCCCCCGCGTAGCGGAAGCTGCCGTCCGCCATCCGCTGGTACGAAACGCCGGTGAACTGCTCCGGAACGAACACGCGGTCGGCGACCGTTCCGTCCGGCCTCGAGAGCGTCAGCGGGTAGCCGCCCGCCTGCGAGAGCCGAAATCCCGCGTGCAGAACGCCGGACGCGCTCCTCCCCTCGAGCCCCGACAGGAAAACGCCCAGAAACCGCCCCGGCTCGAGCACCGTATTTTCGGGAAACCGCCACTTGCGCGGCTCGGACGCGTCGTCGGAGAGCCCCCAGCCCGAGAGGTCGACCGCTTCGCCGGACGCGTTCGCGATTTCGAGCCAGTCGTAGTCCGCGTCCGACGGCGAGGCCATGATCTCGTTGAGCCGCGCGCCGCCCGCCGCGGACGAGCGCTGCAGCTCGTCGGCGCTCTCCCGCGTGTTCGCCATGCCGGGCGTCGGCGGGGCGGCCACGGTGAACTCCCCGTCGAGGCGCGAGTACGCCTGATCGGTCAGGAGCGCCGGGTACTTCACCGCGTCGACGGGCACGCCGTCCGGGTCGGAGAGCACGACCTCCTCTCCGCCGCTCGACAGCCTGAATCCCGCGTGGACATCGCCGCCGTTTATCCCGGACAGCCCGGACGCGTAGACGACGAGATACTCGCCCGCCGGAATCAAAATCCCCGCCGGGAAGCGCCACTTCGCCGGGTTTTCCGAGCTGTCGGAGAGGAAGTATCCCCCGAGGTCGACCGCGCCCGGGGACCGGTTGTGAAGCTCTATGTAGTCGAAGAAGAGCCCCTCTCCGTCCGGAAAGCCGCGCGCGTTCGCGGCCATCAGCTCGCTGATCTCGACCGGGCACTCCGCGCGCCCGCCCGCGAGCAGCAGGTGGTTTTCGAGCGTGTTCGCCATGCCGGGCGTATATTCGCGGCTTTTCTCCCACCGCCCGTCCGCGCCCCGGCGGTAGACCTCGTTGCGGTTGAGCTCCGGAATCTCGACGCCGTCCGCGAGCGCGCCCGACGCGTCCCGGAGCTCCAGCGCCGCGCCCGAAGCGCTCAGTCGGAACGCGGCGTGCAACGCGTAGCCCGCGGTATTCCGCTTCACGCCGTCCAGATAGACGACGACCGATTCTCCGGCTGCGAGCGCCTGCGCGGGAAACGCGAACCGGTCGACGATGTTCCCGACCTCGGTCAGCGTGTACCCGCCGAGATTTACCGGCTCCGGGCCGGCGTTTTCGATCTCGACCCAGTCCGAAAACGCGCCGGGGCCGCTCCGAAACGCCGAGGCGTTCGCCGTCATGACCTCGCTTAGGCGCACCGGGGAATCCGAGTCGCCGGGCGCCTCGGAGTCGCTCCGCAGCCACGGGACATGGTACTGAAGCAGCGCGCCCAGGCACACCGCAAGCAGGCACGCGGCGACCAGCGCCAGGGTGCCGGTCCTCGGCGACCTCGTCCCGGCCACTTCTTCACCCCCCGAACACATGCGCGCATGTGGCCATCATACACGAAAACGGCGGAAAAACCAAGAGTGCGGCGTCAATTTTCCTCCAATTTTACCGGATTTGTGCGGCTCAGCTCCTCGCCCCCCTGCGCGAACTGGCCGACGTGGACCTCCGCGCCCTCCGGCGGCGGCCCGACCTTCGCGATCAGGTGCGTCTCGTCGACGAACAGCGCGTACTGGCGCTGGCCGTTGACGACGATGTCGCTGAACGGCGTGAAGTTCTCGCCGCGCGCGCTGAACGTCCCGGCCACCGAATCGTATCCGGCGCTCGACAGTACGATCGGCACCGAGCCCATCTGAAGCTCCGTAGGCTGGTACGGGTTCACGCCCTCGTAGATCGCGAGCTCGCCGTAGAGCATGTCGTACTCGAGAACCCGGAGAAACGCGAGGTAGTCGTCGTCCTCGGCGTCGGCGTCGTAGTGCTGGTGGAAGTGTATCAGCGCGCCGTTTTCGACGCCGATCTGCTTCAACACGTTCGCCGTCAGCTGGAACGCCTGCAGGTCCGGCGCCTCGAAGTCCATGCCGAAGTTGTTCCAGATGGCGTAGGTCGTCTGGTACATGTCGCCGCAGGCGAGCTGGCTGTCCTCGAGGCCGAGCGCCGGCAGGTGGTCGCCGTAGAGCACGAGCACCGTCGGCTCGTCGAGCGCGTCGAGCGCCCCGATCAGTTCGCCGATGAAGCGGTCGACCTCGCTCAGCTCGTTGACGTAGTTCTTCAGAACCGTCGGGTCGACCGGGTCGCCGCATTGAAGCACGTCGATCCTGTCCAGCCCCTCGATGGGCGTCGACGGGTATTTGCCGTGCGACTGCACGGTGACGGCGAACACGAAGTCGCGGCCCTCGGTCACTTCCAGGGCCTTCAGGACCTCGCCGGTCAGCGAGCGGTCCTTCGCCCACTGGAGCTGGTTGTAGCTTAAGTTGTTCATGTATTCCTGCGACACGAACCGGTCGAAGCCCAGCTGCGAATAGACGGTGTTCCGGCCGTAGAACGTGCCCATGTAGTTGTGGATGGCGGTCGCGGTGTAGCCGAGCGGCTTCAGGTTGAAGCAGATCGTCTCGCAGGTCGTGTCCTGCAAAACCGTGATGTACGGGTACTCGCCCGCGCCGAAGTAGTCGAGGTTCATGCCGGAGAGCACCTCGAACTCGGTGTTCGCGGTTCCGCCGCCGACCGAGGGCACCTTCAATTGTCCGGACGGCCAGTTCTTCATCAGGTCCGAAAACACCGGGATCGGGTCCTCGGAGAACTTCGCGTCCAATATGCTGTGCACGTTGAAGAACGACTCGAGCTGCAGGTAGACGATGTTCGGCGTCTGCGCCTCGAACCGCGTCTTCGGCGGCAGCGTCGCCTCGGGCTCGACGATCAGCGGCTCGTCCGGGTCCGCGATGTCGACCGCGATCTCCTCGACGAGCTTTTCGGAGTATTCGCTGGGCTTCGGAATCCCCATGTCCGCGAACGTGTAGGTGAAGCTGTACGGGAAGCCGTAGTTCCGGAACGCCGCGACGAGGCTCGTCCTGTCCCAGTCGACAAAGCGGGTCTCGATCAGCACCTTGCCGACGATCAGCGTCGCCGCCGTCGCCAGCAGAAACGCCGTCAGCGCCGCGAGCCGGTTGAAGCGCTGGCGCTTTCTCCACTTCAGGAGCAAAATCACGATCGCCGCGACGAGGAGGGCGATGCCGCCGAACATGAAGATGATCTCGGGCAGCGAGAAGTAGACGGTGATCATCTTCAGCCCGTCGTGGATCAGGAAAAAGTCGCGCGACGTGAACGGGAGCACGCGGTAGCTGGCGACCATGTAGTTCGCGATCCCCAGCGCCACCCACATCAACAGCACGATCAGCCGCACGCCGCCCCGGCGCGCCCAGATCTCGGCGAACAAAAACGTGCTGAACATGATCTGCACGTTGAACAGGAACATCCACGGATGTTCCTGCAAAAACTGGAGGAGCTTTGCGAGCGTCCGGTGGTTGAAGAACTCCACAAACAAAACCAGCGCGACCGACAGAAGCAGCATGACCCAGGTTTCGCTGACGATCTGCCGGAGGGCTTTTTTCCGAGTGCCGTTCATTCCGCTTCCCTCCGGGTTATTTTGCCTCCGGGGCCACATGGCCCGAAAGCGTCTCCTTCTCCGGATAGTCCGGGGCGTCCGGGAGCACGCGCACCATCGCCTCGATCGCGCATTCGATCATCGAGTCGTCCGGCTCCTTCGTCGTGATGCGCTGGATCAGGACGCCCGGCGCGGAGATCGCGCGCGTCAGCCAGTTGTCGCGCCTTCCCGCGAACTGTATCAATTCGTATCCTATGCCGATCAGAACCGGCACGGTGAGGAGCTTCAACGCCGTCCGGAGCAGGGTGTTCTCCGCGCGGATGAAGAACGACACCGCGATTCCGACGATCAGCATCAGGACCAGGAACGACGTTCCGCAGCGCGGGTGGAACCGGCTCTGCTTTCTGACGTTCTCGACGGTCAGCGGCAGGCCCTTCTCATAGCAGAAGATCGACTTGTGCTCCGCGCCGTGGTACTGGTAGGTGCGGCGGATGTCCTTGAGCAGCGCCGTCGCCGCGACGTAGCCGACGAAGATCAGTATGCGGACGAGCCCCTCGAACACGCTCCTGAGCAGATGGCTACCCGCGATCGCCGGAATCGCGAGCGCGAGCCAGTTGAACAGCTGCACCGGAAGCAGCATGAAGAGCCCGACGCCCACGACCACCGCGAAGGCGCCCGCGAGGGGCATCATGAACTTCTCCAGCAGCTTCTCCAATTTTTTGGAAAAGGCCGACGGCTCCTTCTTTTTCTTCTTCGCCTCTTCCTCCTCGGCGATGCCGGAGAGCTCCGCCGAGCGCGACAGGCACCTGTAGCCGAGCTTCAGGGAGTCGACCAGTCCGAAGATGCCGCGGATGAACGGCCATTTCGCCGCCTTCGCGCGCTCCTTCGTGTGCGTCGGGTACATCTCGATCCGTATATCCCCGCGGGTGTCCCGGACGGCCATCGCGGTCTTCTTCGTGCCGCGCATCATCACGCCCTCGATCAGCGCCTGGCCCCCGATGTTCGTGTACTTGCACTTTCCCTTCGCCATCAGTGGTGTATCCTTTCACACAAAAGCGATTCTGTCCGAAATCATTATACACCAATTTGCGCGCATGTCAAACCCGCGCTTTTGAGCAAGTGTGTGGTTTTTGCGTGGCGCCCCGACGGTGAAGCCAAGGAAACGTGAACAATCCGTGAACATTGCTGTAATCCCTGCCAAAATCATTGAGCGCCGCGCGCGTTTGTGCTATAATCGGCTTCAGGTCAATCAAAACAGGAGGGAACCGCATGAATTTGAAGAGGTTTCTCGTAGCGCTTCTGTGCGCTATGATCGCCGTATCCGGCATGGCGATGGCCGAGGACCCGAAGGACCAGCGCATCGCGGAGCTCGAGCAACAGGTCGCCGAGCTGACCGCGCAGGTCAGGGAGTACCAGCGCAAGGAATTGGTCGCCGAGTTCGACGGCGGCGAGGTCAGGGCGGAGGACGCGCAGCAGCAGTACGCCGCCTATGAGCAGATGTACGCGCAGTACGGCTTCTCGCTGAAGGACTCGGGCATGGAGGACCTCGTCCGGCAGCAGGTCGTGACCGACATGGTGGACGAGAAGGTCGTGCTGTTCATGGCGGACAGGCTCGGCATCGCCGTCACCGACGAGGCGCGCGCGCAGTTTGAGACCGAGGCGTCGGAAGCCTACGAAGGCACGGTCAGGATGTACTACGACCAGTATTTCAAGCAGAACTACCCGGTCGAGGCCGAGGGGCTCGCCAAGGCCGCCGAGTACCTGAACGGCATGGGCTACGGCTACGACGCACTGCTCGACTCGCACATCAAGTCGTACCTGCGCGAAGAGGTCTACAAGCACGTGACGGGCGACGTCGCCGTGACCGAGGAGGACATTCAGGCTTCCTACGACGAGCTCGTCAAGGGCGGCGAGGAGAGCTACAAGGCGAACCCCTCCGCCTACGAGAACGCGCGCATGGACGGCACATTGATCGCGTGGAACCCCGAGGGCTACCGCGCCGTCAAGCACATACTGTTCAAGTTTGACGAGGATCAGACCGCGCGCTACGGGGACCTGGTCGAAAAGAAGAGCGCGTTCGAGACCGAGAAGACCGCCGAGCCCGAGGAGGGCGCGGAAAAGCGCGAGGACGCCGCGATCGACGCGGACATCGCCGCGATCGAAGGGCAGCTCGACGCGCTGTACCAGGAGCTGATGCCCGAGGTCGAGGCCGCGAAGGCGCGCTTCAACGACGGCGAGGACATCAACGCCCTGATCGCGGAGCTCAACGAGGACCCCGGCCTGACCGACAGCGGCTACCCGGTCGCCGCGAATTCGGCGCTGTGGGACCCGGCGTTCACCGCGGGCGCGATGTCGATTCCCGGGATCGGCGGCATCTCCGAGCCGGTTCGCGGCATCTACGGCGTACACCTGATCTACTATATGGCCGACATTCCCGCGGGCGCCGTGCCGCTTGAGGAGCTCCGCGCCGAGATCGAGGCGACCGCGCTGGACGACAAGCTCGAGAAGACCTACTCCGGGCAGCTGGACGCCTGGAAGCAGGAGCTGAACCTCAAAATCTACCTCGAGAATTTCTAAGTATGCAAAAAGAGGCCGTCCCCGGCAATTCAACTGGGGACGGCCTCTTTCCAATATGCTATTGTTCCTGCTGCTGCTCGGGCGGCGGCTGCTGCGCCTGCGGCTGCTCCTTGCCCTTGTTCTTCTTCACGCAGCCCGCGAGCGCGTCCTTTATCTCGCACATCACCTGCGGGACGAGCTCTATGATCCGGTCGACCGGCTCGTAGCGCTGCGCGGGGAGCAGCCTGACCTGTCCGCCGCTCGCCACGATGAACCCCATCGGCTGGATCGTCACGCCCGCGCCGGTGCCGCCGGCAAACGGCAGTTCCTGCTGCTGCTCGCTTCGACTGCGGCGGTCGTACTCCCCGCCGCCGGCCACGAAGCCGAAGCAGACCCTCGAAATCGGGATCACCGTCGTGCCGTCCGGGGCGACGATCGCCTCGCCCACGACGGTATTTACGTCCACCATGTCGCGTATGTTCTCCATGGTCGTGGTCATCAAGCTCTCAATCGGGTGCTTGTCCATGCTAATTCCTCCCGCTACTCTCAATTGTACCAAGCAATGCCGCGAGAATAATATGCCCTGCCGTGAGCGATATAATTCCGGAGACCTCGCCCTCGAAATGCGGGTCGCGGAAGTCCGGCCGCACCTCGCAGACCACGCGCGCGCCGGTCGAAGCGCGCGCCGCCTGCAAAAGCGCGTTGACGCAGCCGACGGCGATCGCCGTTCCCGCCGCGTCGGCGAGGCCGAGAACCAGCGAGACGCTCAGGTATTCCAGCCGGATGTGCCTTAACAGCCTTCGGACCGTCCGCCATATCGTGCCCAGCGCGCGCCGCTCGGGCTTCGGCTTCGACGGCCCCTTGCCCTCGTTCAACCGCCTTTTCGCCGCGCGCAGCGCGAATCGCCCCTCGAACGCGCGCACGCTCAGGGACGCCCCCATGCCGCCGCCCACGCGCGCGCAGAACGCCACCTTCAGCGGCACGTTCGCCGCGTAAAAGGCCGCCACAAGCACCGCCGTCAGCGCAACAAGCATGTCCGTCCCTCCGCGGAAAATCCCAATCCCGCATGGTTCAGTATTCCCGCGCACGCGCCGCGCCTATGCCCTATTTTTCGCCTTTTCTGCGAACATTTTCCAGCGCGCCCCTGAGCGCCTCCGGGATCGGCACCCCGAGCGCCTGCGCGTTTTCGAGCATCGACAGCCCCTCGTTCGCGATGTAATAGCACGCGGTCGCGCTCAAAAACATGCTGGCCTCGGTGCCGAGCGCGCGGTCGAGCAGCGCCGCCATCAGGACGACCAGCATGATGACCGCCTTGCGCAAAAGCCCGTCGAACCCCGCCTTGCTGGACAACCCGCCGGTCTCCGTCTTGTCGGACTTCCCGCGGGCGGCGGCCGCCAGCCCCGTCAGGTAGTCGAGCGCCATGAACGCGCACAAGACCGTCAGAAGCGGCGTCCACCCGCCGAGCAGCCCCACGACCGCGCCGCCCGCCGCCGCGAGCGCCTTCAAAACCCTGTCCCAGAATTCACGCATCCGCCTTCACCCCCTTCGCGTATTTTTCGCTGATCCAGCGGACCTCCCCGCCGATCGCGACCGGCACCCAGCCGTCCGTCGCGGCCAAAACGTACCGTTCGCCCTCGTGCGCGACGCCCGCCTTCGCGTAGCCCGTTCCGGGCCCCGTGCGGATGTAGGCGTCCCCGCCCGCGATCACCACGTCGCCAACCGGCTCCTCCGGCTTCGCAGGCTCCTCCGGGTCGCCGTTTTCCGGCACCAGCGCGCGCAGCGCCAGCAGATCGTCCTCGCTGAATATGCCGTCCACGGGCAGCCTCTGCGCCGTCTGGAACGCCTTCAGCGCCGCCTCCGTCGCCGGCCCGAACTCGCCGTCCGCGCCCCACTTGCCCAGGTCG
>JAAYZL010000374.1 GCA_012514855.1 Clostridiales bacterium | reverse complement strand
GGGTTCCGTCGGAGTCGATCAGGTGCACGAGGCTGATTTTGCCCTTCGCCATCCCGATGAACTGCAAAATGCCGCCCGGGAGCTTGCAACCCTCCTCGATGTGGCGGTGGCCGATCGCGCAGTTGTAGGCGTGGCAGGTGTCGAACAGCAGCGAGAAGTTCGGCTCGTTGACCGCCTCGACAAGCCACATGACGTTCTTCGGCTCGTTGATGATGAAGCCCGGCTCGAACTCCCAGACGACCTCGAAGCCGTACGCGGCGGCCTCCTTCGCCATCTCGCGGAAGTGCTTGACGAAGAACTGCTTGACGTCGTCGTAGGTCATGCCCTCGGGCAAGATCGGCGGCGTGCAGGTGTCCACGCGCATGATGTTTGTCAGCCCCAGATCCGCCGCGCACTTCAGAGCGCGCGAGTACTCGGCGCGCCATTCGGCCGTCATCTTGATCGCGTCGTACTTCCACATGTCCAGCGCGAAGTCGGCGACCAGCATATCGTTGTCCGCAAAGGTCTTGACGAGCGCCGCCTTCTTTTCGGGCGTGTCGACGATGTCCGGGTGCGCGCCGAACGGCGGGAACCCGCCCAGGCTGATGCCGTCGTAGCCGATCTTCTTCGCGCCGGGGCAGAGCTCGTCCAGCGGCTGCGGGATGGCCCAGGAGCTCAGGGAAATTTTCTTCATGTCCGTTCCTCCTTGTTTTTGTCCGTTACTTGAACGGCCGCTTCATGGCCTCGACCTCGGGCATTCCGCAGTTCGGCCCGAAGTGCTTCAGGATGACCAGCGGCTCGTACTTCGACGTGTTTGTGATTTTGACGCCCGCCGTCGCGAGGTCGTGCGAGACGAAGAACTCGTCGGCGCTCAACTGCCCGTAGCGCAGGAGCGTCGGGGACTCGCAGTCGAACCTGCCGAACGTTCCCCTTCCCTGCACGACGAGGCATCCGTAGGCGGCCTTGTCGCGGACGACGACCTTTGCGCCGGGCTCGACCGTCAGCTCCTTCGCGCCGACGTAGTCGTTTCCGTAGGCGATCCAGTTCTGCGCGTAGCCGTCGCCCCGTTCGTTGAGCTTCGGCCGGCGGAAGAAGCGCTCGCGGTAGTCGGTGCAGGTGTTGAGCTCCCAGTCCGCGACGTCCATGATCGCGTCGAGGTTGTTCTTGTCCGCGTCCGGGACGTAGCCGGACAGCGCGCCGTAGTCGAACACCTCGCCGTTGACGACGTTTTCCCACATCGCCATGACGTCGGAGTTCCACTGCGGCTCGTAGGTGCAGAGCGACCCCGGCGCGTGCAAGACCCCCGCGGGCGTGTACCAGCCGGTTCCGAGCTCGAGCCGGAACGCGCGCGAGAGCTCGGTGATGCGCCCGTCCCGGACGGTGTAGTTTTTAAGCCGCTCCCTGACCTCCTCGCGCGTGACGGAGGGGTCGAAGCCGAAGTACGACACGGGCAGCGCGCCCAGCGTCGGATTGTACTGCTTGGGGAAGAAGTAGTGCTCGTGCTTGGGCTTGACGCCGCCGAAGCGCTCGCAGGCCGCCTCGCCGTGGTGGATGTGGTGGAACAGCGGCCACTCGTAGTCGTAGAACTTCGAGTACATCGGCCACGTCCCGTATAGGTCGATCAGCTCCCGGCCGATCAGCTCCGCGCCGAGCTCGTCGACGAAGTCCTTGAACAGCACCGCGTGGTCGGGCCTGTCGTCGACGTTTACGAAGCTCATGCCCTCGGTGGGGCCCGCGCCCGCCGTCTCGACGTGCGTGATCGACGAGAACCACCTCTCCACGATCGCGCCGCGGTGCATGCCCATCGCGAAGTAGTCGTCCGGATGCAGCCGGATGCGCCGCCCCGGACGGTTGAACGGGCGCGGAACCCAGGTCGGCACCAGGCGAAGCGCGCCCTCGCCCGATTGCAGCGTGTTGCGGATGATGTTGTTCATGGGCGCCTCCTGAAAGCGAACTTTCTAACTTTTCAGCATTTCCCGGATATAGTCGTGCCCCTGCCTGGCGAGCGCGTCGTCGCTCGGCGCGAACGTCCGCCACAGGTGCAGCGCGCCCGTGAGCGAAGGGGCCCCGAGGTTGAACGCCTCGATCGTCAGGTAGCCTTCGTATCCGCCCTCCCGGAACGCGTCGAACACCGGCTTAAGGCATGCGTGGCCCGTGCCCGGGATGCCGCGGTCGTTTTCGGAGATGTGCACGTGCTTGATGTAGGGCAGCGCCTCGCGGAATGCCTTCGCGAGGTCGAGCTCCTCGATGTTCGCGTGCATCGTGTCGACGAGCAGCCCCACGTTGTCGAGGCCGATGTCCTTTGCGTAGCGCACGCCGTCCTCGACGGTGTTCACGAGGT
>JAAYZL010000373.1 GCA_012514855.1 Clostridiales bacterium | reverse complement strand
TGCGCGATAAGCTCGCCGCGGCGGTCGACAGCGCGATCGCGACCGGCCGGCTGGACGGCGGACGGCAGGCCCGGCCCAGCGGCCGATTGCGCCGATTCCCCGTGCGCCGGCAGTTGACCGCCAGCGAAGAGGAGTATGTGCTGTCGGACCGGCCTCCGCCGCGGGATTCGGGTGGAATACATGGTTTTGAAGAGTCCCGCGGCGTGCTTGGCCGACGGCGGACGGAGAAGGCATCGGCGCTCCGGCAGCGCGGATTGCCGGTGGCTGTTTTTTGACCAGAGCAAGGGCAATACCGCACAAATCGTGCGGTATTGCCCGAGAGCCGCAACCGCGAGTGGCGCTCCAATACAAAGCCGCGCAAGGAAGGGGCCATCCCTCCCCTCTACAGCCTCTCCGCCAAATACTCGCACACCGCCGCGACGAGCGGCCGGCAGACGGTCCTGTGCGCGTCCGCGCGGCTGCGCGAATCGCCCGGCTCGCCGCGCTTCATGCCGATCAAATCGGAGCAGTCGCGCGAGCCGTATTCGCGCTCGACCCACTCCATGAACGCGTTTGCGACCTCGTAGGCCGGCACGCGGTCGCCGCCTGCCTCGCGCCCGAGTTTCAGGCCGATCGCCATCAGCCCGCCGGTCACCGCGCCGCAGACGCCGCGCGTCGCCGCGAGCCCGCCTCCGAACGCGGTCGCAATCCTCGGCGCAAACGGCGCGTCCATATCCCAATACTCGCACATCGCGCTCAAGACCGTCTCCGCGCAGTTCAGCCCGCCGTTTTCAAACGCAAAGAGCTTCCCCATCAAAATCGCGTCCAGCTTCTCGCGGTTCATCCGACGTCCACCTCCATCAGCATCCGCATCGTTTGCAGCACCGCCGGGTCCTCCGACGAGGTCAGGAGCTCGCGGGAGCCTTCTCCCCGGTCGGCAAGCAGACCCCTCTGCGCAAGCGCCGCCGACAGGTCCGCAATCAGCCGCGCGTTTCCGTCGAACAGCGAAACCGACGGAACGACGCTTCGGATCGCGCGCTTCAAAAACGAAAAGTGCGTGCAGCCGAGCGCGATCGCGCCGATTTCGCGCTCAGGGTAGGGCGCGAGCTTCTCGCGGAAGAAGCGCTCCGGCTCCTCGCCCGCCAGCACGCCGCGCTCGACCATCAACACGAGCTCCGGCGCGGGGATCGACACCGCGTCCGGGCAATGCCGCTCGCGGGCCGCCAGGTACCGCGGCTGCCGGAGCGTCGCCTCGGTCGCGAACACGATCACGCGCTTCCCTCCCGCGCGCGCCTTCGCGTCGATCAGCTCCGGCTCGATGCCGACGACCGGGATCGGCAATTTCTCGCGAAGCGCCTCCTCGGCCGCCGAGGCCGCCGTGTTGCACGCGATCACGAGCGCCTTGACGCCCCGCTCCATCAGCCGCTCCGCGACCGCGAGCGACAGCGCGAGGATATCCTCCGCCCCGCGCGTGCCGTACGGGGCGTTGCCGTTGTCGCCAAAGTAGATGAAGTTCTCCCCCGGCAGCGCGCTTTTCAGGTCGCGAAGCACGCTCAGCCCGCCCATGCCGGAGTCAAACACGCCGATCGGCCGGTTGTCCATGCTATTCTTCCTCTTCCTCGTCGGGCAGTTCCGCGTCGTGGAACACGTTTTGCGAGTCGTCGTAGTCCTCGAGCCACTCGATGAGCTTGCGCACCTTCTTGAGCGCCTCCTCGTCGGTGATCTCGGTCATCGTCGTCGGAACCATCTCGCGCTCGGCGGAGAGGAACGTGCAGCCCGCGGCCTCGAGGCTTTCGCGCACGGCGGAGAAGTCGTTCGGGTCGGTGTAGATCACCGCGACGTCTTCCTCCGCCTCGACGTCGGAGGCGCCGGCGTCGAGCGCGAGCATCATCAGCTCGTCCTCGTCCAGGCCCTTCGCGTTGTCGATCTCGATGACGCCCTTGCGCTCGAACTTCCAGCTGACGCATCCGGTTGCGCCGAGCGAGCCGCCGCACTTGTCGAAGATGTGGCGCACCTCCGAGGCCGTGCGGTTGACGTTGTCGGTCACGAGCTCGACGATCACCGCCACGCCGCCGGCGGCATATCCCTCATAGGTAATCTCCTTGTACTGCGTCGCGTCGCCCTCGCCCGCGGCCTTCTTGATCGAGCGCTGTATGTTGTCGTTGGGCATGTTCGCCGCCTTCGCCTTGGCGACGACGTCCTTCAGCTTGCCGTTGCTGTTCGGATCGGGCCCCCCCTCGCGCACGGCGATCGCAAGCTCGCGGCCGATCTTCGTGAAGATCTTGCCGCGCTGCGCATCGGTCTTTTCCTTTTTGTGCTTGATGGTAGACCATTTGTTGTGTCCGGACATGGACAATCCCTCCAGTTGCTCAATGAATGCCCCTATGATACCACAGAAGCCGCGCCCGGTCAAGGAAATCCCCGGCACGCCCCGCTTGAAAGCTGTTCGCCGCTCTGGTATAATGAGCCTGGAATTCGAGCCGGCGGGAGGGCATATGGCAACGGTGACGGAGATTCGGGAGAACCGGGGCGTCGTCCGGATCACCTTCGACGCTCGCGAGGCGCTCGCGGTTCGCGCGCGCCACTTTCACATGTGCCCGCTCAAGGTCGGCGACGCGCTCGAGCCCAATCGCTACGTCGGCCGGGTCGCGCCGCTGCAGCTC
The DNA here is from genome assembly GCA_012514855.1 of Clostridiales bacterium. The sequence continues at coordinate 1,130 of JAAYZL010000373.1, read as the reverse complement.
GCGGACGCGTACGAGGCGGCGCTCGAGAGCCTCGAGTTCCGCGCGCGCACGGAGAAGGAGCTCGAGCGCTCGCTCCGCGAAAAGGGCTTTGTCGCGCCCGCGGTCGAAGAAACGCTCGGGCGGCTCCGCGAAAATCGGCTCCTCGACGACCGCCGCTACGCCGAGCGCACGGTGGAGCGGAGCGCCGAAAAGCCGGTCGGCGTCTACGCGCTGAAACAAAAGCTGCGCGCGAAGGGCATCTCGGAAGAGGACGCCGAGGAGGCGCTCTCGATGCTCGACAGTGACCAGCAGTCGGGCGCGGCGAAGCGGGCCGCGCGGCAGCTTATGCGGAAATACGAAAAACTGCCCCCGCGCGAGGCGAGGGCGAAGCTCTCGCAGGCGCTCGCGAGAAGGGGCTTCCCCTGGGACGCGATCCGCGAGGCGGTTGAGAATGCGCTCGGGGACGGGGATTTTGAAGAATGAGCGCCGGGGGCGGAGCTTTGAGGAAGAACTTTCAGAGGTTGTGGCTTCGATGAAGAACCATCGGGGACGGCCACTTCCAAGCAGACATCGGGGGCGGTTTCGCGCCGCCCCCGATGTTCTTCATTTCATCTCCGCGCGCAGCGCCTGAAAAAATCTGAGCGACACGTCGTCGTCCTTCAGCGATTTTTCCGGGTGCCACTGGACGCCGACGACGAAGCGCTCCCCCGGCAATTCGATCGCCTCGATCACGCCGTCCTCGGCGCGGGCGGTCACGAGAAGCCCCTCCCCCGGCTCGTCGACGCACTGGTGATGAAAGCTGTTCGCGCGGAGCCTCCCGGCGCCGGCGATTTTGCGGACGCGCGAGCCGAGCTCGATCAATAGGTCGTGCCAGAGCACTTGGCTGTACTCCGGATCGCTGCGATGGCCGGGTATGTTCTGCCTGAGCGTCCCGCCGAGCGCGACGTTCAGAAGCTGCATGCCGCGGCAAATGCCCAGAATCGGGATGTTGCGCCCGAGCACGAGGTCGGCGAGCGCCAACTCGAGCTGGTCGCGGACGGGGTTCGGGCGGCTGCACAGCGCCTCGCGCTTTTGGCCGTAGTGGCGGGGGTCGATGTCCCCGCCGCCGCTGAAGAGCATCGCGTCGAGGCTCACGACCAAGGGATAGAGCG
>JAAYZL010000372.1 GCA_012514855.1 Clostridiales bacterium | reverse complement strand
CCGCCCTCGTCCGCCGCGCAGAGCAGCATGCCCTCGCTCAAAATCCCGCGCATCTTGCGGGGCGCGAGGTTCTTGACGAGCGCGACGGTACGCCCGACCATGTCCTCCGGCGCGTACCACTCGGCGATGCCGCTGAGCACGGTGCGCACTTCGCCGTTTCCGACGTCGAGAGTCTCTTTCAGCAGCTTGTCGCTCTTGGGCACGCGCTCGCAGGCGATGACCTTCGCGGTCACGAGCTGCACCTTGAAGAACTCCTCCGCCGAGATCACGCCGAAGCCCTCCTCCTTTTCCTCGACGGGGGCGGACTCCGCCGCGGGTTCGGGCGCGGGGGCCGGCTCCGGCTCTTCCGGCCCGGAGAGCGCCTCGAGCTCCTTCTTCACGTCGATGCGCGGGAACAGCGGCTCGCCCTTTTTGACGAGGGTTCCGGGCACGAGCTGCCCGAACTTCCGGACGCTCTCCCACGTCTTGAGCGCCGGGTCGGAGACGCCGAGCTGGTCGAAGATGCGCGCGGGCGTCGAGGGCATCGTCGGGGCGACGTACACCGCGACCGCGCGGCAGCACTCCGCGAGGTTGTAGAGCACGGTTCTCAGCCGCGGCAGCCCCTCCTCGCTCTTCCCGAGCACCCACGGCTGCGTCAAGTCGATATAGCGGTTGCAGTCGCCGATCAGTTTCCAGATTTCCGCCAGCGCGACCGAGAACTGCAGCGCGTTCATCTCCCTCTCGACGATCGCGGGCAGCGCCTCGAACCGGGCGATCAGCGCCGAATCCGCGTCCTCCACCAAGTCCCGTGCGGGCACGACGCCCGCAAAATATTTCTCGATCATCGCGACGGTGCGGCTCAGGAGGTTCCCGAGGTCGTTCGCGAGGTCGGCGTTCATCCGGGTCAGGAGCGCCTCGTTCGTGTAGTTGCCGTCGGAGCCGAACGGCATCTCGCGCATCAGGTAATAGCGCAGCGCGTCGACGCCGTAGCGCTTCACGATCGGCGCGGGGTAGACGACGTTCCCCTTCGACTTCGACATCTTGTCGTTGCCGAAGAGCAGCCACCCGTGCCCGAACACCTGCTTGGGCAGCGGAAGCCCCAGCGCGTGCAGCATGATCGGCCAGTAGATCGTGTGGAAGCGGACGATCTCCTTGCCGACGAGCTGCACGTCCGCCGGCCAGTAGCGCTCGAGCAGCGACTCGTCCGCGCTCGAGTAGCCCAGCGCCGTGATGTAGTTCGACAGCGCGTCGATCCACACGTAGATCACGTGGCCGGGGTCGAAGTCGACCGGCACGCCCCACTTGAACGACGTCCGGCTGACGCACAGATCCTGCAAACCGGGGCGCAGGAAGTTGTTCAGCATCTCGTTCGCGCGCGACGGCGGCTGGATGAAGTCCGGGTGCTTTTCGATGTAGTCGATCAGCCAGTCCTGGTACTTGCTCATCCGGAAGAAATAGCTCTCCTCGCGCGCTTGCTCGGTCGCCCGGCCGCAGTCCGGGCAGAGGCCGCCCTCCTTCAATTGCGACGGCGTCCAGAACGACTCGCACTCGGCGCAGTACTGCCCCTCGTAGGCGCTCTTGTAGATGTCGCCCTGCTCGTAGAACTTCCGGAAGATGTTCTG
>JAAYZL010000371.1 GCA_012514855.1 Clostridiales bacterium | reverse complement strand
TCCCCGGGTTCCGCGATGGAAAGCGCGCGGCGAATCGCCTCGCGGCGATTCTCAATTACGGTATATTCGCAGCCGGTATGCCGAATTCCTTCCTCGATTGCGTTGAGAATCGCGAAAGGGTCCTCGTTTCTTGGATTATCGCTGGTCAAGATGCACAAATCCGCCAGCTCGCCCGCGATCTCGCCCATGACCGGGCGCTTGCCGTGGTCGCGGTCGCCGCCGCAGCCGAACAGCGCGATCAGCCTTCCCTTCGTCGTCTCGCGCACGGCCTTCAGCACGTTTTCGAGGCTGTCGGGCGAGTGCGCGTAGTCGAGGATCACGCGGTAGGGCGTCTCCGTCTCGAGGAGCTCGATCCGGCCGGGAACCGCGCGCACGTCCTCGAGGCCGCGCTTGATCGCCTCCGGGCCGACCCCGAGCACGATCGCGACACCCGCCGCGAGCAGCGCGTTGTAGGCGTTGAAGATGCCCGAGAGCTTCAGCCCCACCGACACGCGGAAGCGCTTGTGGTAGGTCAAGAGGAAGTTGAGCCCGCGCTCGAGCACCTCGATGTCGTTCGCGTAGACGTAGCTGCACTCGCGGATGCCGACGCGCAGCGCCTCGCGCCCGAGCCGCTCGATGCCCTCGGCGACGCGCTCGTCGTCGCAGTTGAACACGATTTCGTCGCACATATCCCCCTCAAACAGCCGCATCTTCGCGCGGAAATAGTTGTCCATGTTGCCGAAGTAGTCGAGGTGGTCCTGCGAAAAATTGGTGAACGCCGCCGCCACGAAGCGCATGCCGTCCAGCCTGTGCATCGCCAGCGCGTGCGCGGAGACCTCCATCACCACATATTCGGCGCCCGCATCGGCCATCCTTCGGAATAGCTGCTGTACCTCGATCGGGTCGGGCGTCGTGAGCTTCGACGGGAACACCTCCTCGCCGATCATCGAGCACACGGTTCCGATCAGCCCGGTTCTGTGCCCGGCCTGCTCGAGGATCGACTTGACGAGAAAGCTCGACGTGGTCTTGCCCTTCGTGCCGGTGATGCCGATGAGCTTCAGCTTTTCGGCGGGGTTTCCGTAAAAATCCTGCGCGATGTAGGAGAGCGCCTCGCGGACATCCCTGACGAGAACCTGCGGGCAGCCGACCGCGAGCTCGCGCTCGACGACCAGCGCCACCGCGCCGTTGCGGATCGCGTCGGGCGCCAGATCGTGCGCGTCGACGTGCATGCCCGGAATGCAGAAAAACAGCGAACCCGGCTCAGCGACCCTCGAATCCGAGCACAGCGAGAGGATTTCCCGCCGCGCGTCCCCCAGGATCGTCACACCGCCGGGTATTCTCCCCGTAAGCGCGTTGAGCTTCATCTCGGCAACCCCCTGTAAGTTTATGGCGGCGAAAATTTTACCGCGATGCGCGTCGTCGGCGTAACGCGCTCCCCCGCCGCCGGCTTTTGCGAAACGGCGATTCCGCTGCCCTCGATGGTCATCACGAGCCCCGAGGAGCGGATCAGCCGGTTCGCCTCGACGACCGACAGCCCGACGACATCCGGAACCGTCACCAGCGCGTTTTCGTCGATCGCGAGCG
>JAAYZL010000370.1 GCA_012514855.1 Clostridiales bacterium | reverse complement strand
GCGGCGCGGACGTCGTGATTGCGAAGGGGCAGGGAAACTTCGAGACGCTCTCCGGGACCGGGCTCAACACGTACTACCTGTTCCTGTGCAAGTGCAGGCTGTACACTCCGCTGTTCGGCATGGAGCATATGCGCGGCCAGCTCATAAACGAGCGCCGTTTTGCGGTTGACAACGCGCCCCTATAGGCATTACAATGGTCTTTCAAGGGATTTTTCCGGGGGGATAAGCGATGATCGTTGTGGTGGGCCTGGGCAACCCCGGCCGGAAGTACGAGCACACGCGGCACAACGTGGGCTTTGACATCGTCGACGTGCTCGCGCAGCGAAACGGCATCTCGCTCGCCCGGCTCAAGTGCAAGGCCGCCGTCGGCGAGGGCGCGATCGCGGGCAAGCGCGTCGCGCTGGCGCTTCCGCAGACGTTCATGAACCTGAGCGGCGAATCGGTCGTCCAGCTCGTCAACTGGTACAAGCCCGAAAACGACCAGTTGATCGTCTGCTACGACGACGTCGACCTGCCGGAGGGCAAGCTGCGCTTTCGAACCAACGGCAGCGCCGGCACGCACAACGGCATGCGCAGCATCATCTACCTGCTCGGCCGGGACGACTTCCCGCGCGTGCGCGTGGGCATCGGCCGCCCGCCGGAGGGCTGGGAGCTCTCCGACTACGTGCTGACCGGCTACCGGACGGCGGAGCTTCGAAAGACCATGTTCGACGCGTACGTGGCCGCGGCCGAGGCGGTCGAGCATCTGATCCGGGAGGGGCCGGACGCGGCGCGGCAGTTCGTCGCGTCCTTCAACGGGTGACTTGGCGATGGAGGTTGGCATGCTCGACAGCCTGGGGTGTCTCTATAAGCCGCTGGACGGTCTCAAGGAATTTCACGCGCTGAAGGAAGCGCTTTCCCGGCCGGGGGCCGCGCTGGCCTGCGGGCTCGACGAGTCGCAGAGGCTTCACATGCTCGCGGCGCTCTCCCGCTCACTGAACCGGCCGATACTGTTCGTCGCGTCGAACGACATGGCCGCGCAGCGCGCCGCGGAGGACTTCAACGCGCTGTTCGACGGCGGCGCGGTGATGCTGCCGGCGCGCGACGTGTCGTTCCTCCGGACGACGGCGTCGAGCCGCGAGCTCTCGATGCGCAGGCTCGAGGCGCTCGGCGCGGCGGCGACCGGCACATTGAACGCCCTGGTCGTGCCGGCGGACGCGCTCATGAACCGGCTCGCGCCGAAGGAGCAGTTTTTAAGGAACGCGGTCGAGGTGGCGCTCGGCATGCGCGTCAACCCGACCGGGCTCGTCGAACGGCTCGTGCGCGCGGGCTACGAGCGCGTGCAGGTCGTCGAGGCGCGCGGCCAGTGCGCGCTGCGCGGCGGCATTTTGGACGTCTACCCGGTCGGCACGCTGAACGCGCTCCGGCTCGAGTTTTTCGACGACGAGGTCGACTCATTGCGCACGTTCGACGTGATGACGCAGCGCTCGATTTCGAAGCTCGATTCCGCGCGGCTGTACCCGGCGAGCGAGATGCTGCTCGAGGACAGCGACGGCCTGCGCGCCGCGAGGGCGCTCAAGCAGCTTCTGAACAGCCGCGCGGGGGCGCTTCGCGGCGGCGACCGGCAGAAGCGGCTCGAGCGCGAGTTCGACCTGATGCCCTTCGAGGACTTCCTGAAGCTGACCGGCGACGGCGTTGAGCGCCGCAGCCAGCGGCCCGGCGAGAGCGCGGTCGAGCGCAACTTCATGGAGGCGCTGTCGGCGCTCGAGACCGGCAGGAACTTCGACGGCGCGGACGCGATTTTGCCGGTGCTGCTGAACTACGCGTCGACGGCGCTCGACTACCTCGAAAACCCGATCGTCGCCCTCGACCAGCCCGACCGGCTGCGCGAGCGCGCGCTGAACCGCTGGCTCGAGTTCAAGGAGCAGTTCACCGCCGCGCTCGAGCACGACGAGGCGCTTCCGAAGCAGGCGGAGCTGCTGCTTTCGTGGGATCAGCTTCTCGCGCGCGCGGACGGCATGTCGATCGCGGCGCTCTACCCGTTTCTGCGCTCCGACCCGGATTTTACGCCGACCGCCGTGATCTCGCTCGAGGGCCGGAACGCGACCTCGTACATGGGCAACATCCCGGAGCTCGCGCGCGACCTCGCGCGCTGGGAGGCGGACGGCTGGACGGTCGCGCTGCTCTCCGGCGGCGCCGCGCGCGCGCGCAGGCTCGAGTCGTCGCTCGATTCGCAGCAGATCGAGGCGCACTTCGCCGAGGATATGCCGGAAAAGCTCACCCCCGGCGAAATCGCGATCCTCCCGACGACGGTCAACCGCGGCTTCCTCTATCCCGGCATAAAGCTCGCGGTCGTCGCCGAGGGCGACATCTACGGCGTCAACCGCCAGAAGGCGCGCGCGCGCGCGAAGTCCGGCGAGAAGCTCGCGGCGTTTACCGACCTGACCGTCGGCGACTACGTCGTGCACGAAAACCACGGCGTCGGGCAGTATATGGGAACCGTGCGGCTCGCGAGCGACGGGACGTACCGCGATTTTCTGCACATACGCTACCAGGGCGCCGACAAGCTGTACGTGCCGACCGACCAGCTCGACCGCGTGCAGAAGTACATCGGCTCCGAGGGCGAGGCGCCCAAGCTCAACCGGCTCTCCGGCGGCGAGTGGCAGCGGCAGAAGGCGCGCGTCAAGGCGTCGATTC
>JAAYZL010000369.1 GCA_012514855.1 Clostridiales bacterium | reverse complement strand
TCTCGCGGCTGATGCGCAGCGGGATGTCGTGCGCCTCGGCGTAGTCGATCTCGTCCTCGCGGCTCTTGAGCTCCCACGTGCGCCACGGCGCGATGACCGGCATGTGCGGCGCGAACGCCTTGATCGCCAGCTCGAAGCGCACCTGGTCGTTTCCCTTGCCGGTGCAGCCGTGCGCGATCGCGTCCGCGTTTTCCAGAAGCGCGATCTCGGTGATGCGCTTGGCGATGATCGGGCGCGCGAACGAGGTGCCCAGCAGGTACTCGTTTTCGTACTTCGCGCCGGCCTTGAGCGTCGGGAGGATGTATTCCTCGGCGAACTCCTTCGCCAGATCCTCGACGTAGAGCTTCGACGCGCCGGTCTTGAGCGCCTTCTGTTCGAGCCCCTCGAGCTCCGCGCCCTGCCCCACGTCCGCGGCGACCGCGACGACCTCGCAGCCCTCGTAGTTCTCCTTCAGCCACGGGATGATGACGGATGTGTCAAGCCCCCCCGAATACGCGAGCACGATCTTTTTGACGTCCTTCACGGGAACGACCTCCTTGCATGAATATGCGATCCATGCCGCATATTATACGCGATTCGGCCGGAAAATCAAGCACTTATTCGCATAATCGTGTATAAAATATGTTAAATTAGGCTGAGGTTGTCCCCGACGAGCCCGATGTGCGCGCCGCTCTTGGCCTCCGGGCTCTCCGGGTGCGCGATCAGCCACTTGTTGACGTGCGTCAGAAGCTTCGCCTCGCCGTCCCTTCCGGGGTCGAACGCCAGCGGGAAGTTCGTGTGCCGCGGCAGCACGATCAGGCAGCGGAACTTTCCGCCGGCGCTGATGGGCGCGTAGTGCAGCGTCGTCGCGTACACCTCGTAGAGCGTCCCCTTCGGCACCATGAACGCCTCGATCAACGACGTGTCGTAGCGAAACGCCCCGGGCTCGATGTCCTGCTGCCGCCCGAGCAGCAATATCAGGTCGGTCGCGGCGAGGCCGAACTCGCTGTCGCGGTGGTACTCGACGCAGTTGAGCGCGTGGTTGTCGCCGTTGCAGTAGCCGAACTGTATCGGCATGCCGCCGTAGAGCTTCTCCCGGAATTCCTGAAACGCCGGGAGCGCCTCGAGCTCCGGCACGCTCGGCTCGTAGACGACGTTTTCCGGCGCGGGCGTTTTGTCGAGCGCCCCGAGAAGCTCGGCTGTGTCGAAGCCCGCGTGCACGATGCCGTACGGGGCGAACGACGTTTCGAAGATCGAATTGATGACCATGAAGGTTCCTCCTTTATTTGCTTGTCCCCCTATTTTACCATTTCACGGCCGGCAAGTCCATATGCGCGCGGTTTTTTGTCGCGCGCCCGCGCACAATATTGCAAAGAGGCAACCGGGATTTCATGGATAATTTCCCATCTGTGCAACATATATTGACAATGTACGGCCGTTGTGGTACGATAAATTTTACGTTTGGAGGGAAAAATATGGAAAGAGAGCTTCTCTACACGCTCGTGTACGTCGCCCCCACCGAAGAGGAGCTGCACGCGCTGCTCCGGGACCGCGCATACCCGGCGCTGAAGGCGATACGCGACTTTATCCACGCGAACTACCAGGCGGAGGAGCGCTGGCGCTACAGCGATCGGCGCGACGCGTTCGACTGCCTGTTCTACGAGGGGGAGAAGCGGCTGTGCTCCATGCACCTGCGCGAGGGCACGCTGTCGCTTCTGCTGCTTCTGGACGCGCGCGAGCGCGGGGAGTTCGAGCGGAACTGGGAGAAGTTCACCCCCGCCGCGCACGTCCACTACCGCTCCGCCGCGATCTTCGACGGCGTCAAGAGGATCAAGACGATATTGGAGGACACGGCGCCGCTCGAGGACATCTACCCGATGGTCCGCATGAAGGCGGAGCTGACGGGAATGGATAAAATTGACGAGGACACAATACGCGCTGGAGATGATGGAAAATGAGTGAAAATTGCACGCACGACTGCAAGTCCTGTTCGAAGAGCTGCGAAAGCCGCACGGCGGACTTCCGGGCGGAGGCGAACCCGAAAAGCCATGTCAAACGGGTGATCGGCATTATCAGCGGCAAGGGCGGCGTCGGAAAGTCGCTGGTCACGTCGCTGCTCGCGGTCGGCGCCAGGCGGCGCGGGCTGTCGGTCGCGATACTCGACGCGGACATCACCGGGCCGTCGATCCCGAAGGCGTTCGGCGTGTCCGGGCGGCTTGCGGGAACCGACGAGGGCATGCTCCCGGCGCGCACGAGGACCGGCATCGCGGTCGTGAGCCTGAACCTGCTGCTCGAGGACGAGACCGACCCGGTCGTCTGGCGCGGGCCGATCATCGCCGGGACGGTCAAGCAGTTCTGGACGGACGTACAGTGGGGGGACGTCGACGTGCTGTTCGTCGACATGCCGCCGGGAACCGGCGACGTGCCGCTGACGGTGTTCCAGTCGCTGCCGGTCGACGGCGTGAT
>JAAYZL010000368.1 GCA_012514855.1 Clostridiales bacterium | reverse complement strand
CGAGCCGCCGATCGACGTGCTGCCGGCGCTGTCGCGTTTGAAGGACAAGGGCATCGGCGAGGGCAAGACGCGTGAGGATCACGCGCCGACGATGAACCAGTTGTTTTCCGCCTATTCGCGCGGCAAGGACGCGAAGGAATTGGCCGTGATCCTGGGCGAGGCGGCGCTCTCCGACATGGAGAAACTCTACGCGAAGTTCGCGGACGCGTTTGAGAAGGAGTACGTCTCGCAGGGCTACGAGGCCAACCGCCCGATCGCCTCGACGCTCGACCTCGGCTGGAAGCTGCTCAACATGCTTCCGCGCTCCGAGCACAAGCGCATCCGCGACGACATGCTCGACAAGTATCTGCCCACGGAGGCGAAGTAGATGGCGCTCTTGAACGTCAACCCGACGCGGATGGAGCTGACGCGGTTGAAGCGGAGGCTCAAGACCGCCGTGCGCGGGCACAAGCTCTTAAAGGACAAGCGCGACGAGATGATGCGCCGGTTCGTGCTGCTGATCCGCGAAAACGCGAAGCTGCGCGAGCGCGTCGAGAGAGAGCTCTCGAAGGCGCTCGGCGAGTTCGCGCTGTGCCGGGGGCTGATGGAGCCGGAGGCGCTCGAGGAGGCGGTCATGTACCCCGCGCGCACGGTGGAGCTGACGGTCGGGAGCCGGAACATCATGTCGGTCGACGTTCCGACGCTCGCGGTCGAGGCGGGCGAGGCGCGGCTTAGCTACGGCCTCGCCGGGACGACCGCGCAGCTCGACGGCTCGATCGCGCGGCTGGCGGAGCTGCTCCCGGAGCTTCTGAAGCTGGCTGAAATTGAAAAGACCTGCAATATGCTCGCCGACGAGATCGAGAAGACGCGCCGGAGGGTCAACGCGCTCGAGTACGTGATGATCCCCGACCTCGAGGAGACGATCCGCTTCATCGCGATGAAGCTCGACGAAAACGAGCGCGGCTCGCTGACCAGGCTCATGAAGGTCAAGGAGATGATCTTCGAGCGCGACCGGGTCGTGTAGCGGCTATTTGGAGAGGAAGCGCCTGCGCAGCTTCCAGAGCGGCCTGCCGAGCGGCGTCCTCCGCCCGAGCACGCGCCTGGCGGCCCTGCGCAGCTTTATGCGCCAGCCGCGCGGATAGGCGCGAAGCGGTATCCGGATGCCCTTCTCGCGCATCAGCGCGCGGATCTCCCCGACGTACTTGTAATCCGGGGCGAACAGGTAGTCGGCGGCGTATTCGGCATAGTTGCGGCGGAAGCGGGCGACGTCGAACACCGCCGAAAAGCGGTCCAGCGCGCCCAGAACGTGAAGCGCCATCATCGTCCGCCGGCACTTCAGGCAATCGCCGCAGTTCGTCGGCAAATCGGTGCAGACGTTCAGCCACTTCTGCGCGTCCGGGGAATCCGCGATGTACGCGGTCTTTTCGATGCGCCGGGCGTTCAGGCCCGTCGAGTAAAAGCGCAACGTGTCGGTCGTCAGGCAGTGGACGGTCAGAAGGTCGTAGGGGGCGCAGGTCTCGACCTCGAGCCGGAAGGTGTCCAGCGTCGTGCCGGACGAGTAGTAGTAGACGCGGAACAGCTTTTGCAGCGCCAGCGCCGCCGAGAGCGTGCGGAAGGTGTACGTCTGGACGAAGTCCATCCGGAGAAATTCGCTGAGGTTCGAGTCCACCCACGCGAATTGGAGCCCCTTCTCCGCGGCGAACGCCCTGACGATCTCCGCGCGGTCGCGGAACAGCAGCCGGGCGGGCTCGCCGCCGCTGTCGCCGTGCGCGCCCACGTTGAAGGACGTCAGGTGCGTCGGGCGGAAGCCCGCGGGCTCGCACTCGAAGTGCTTGAGAAACGTGTAGAACGAATCGACGCCGCAGGACATGCCCATGCCGACCGCCGAGCCCTGCGATAGCGGCCGGGCGTCCGTGGGCATGTTGAGCGCGATCGGGCGGTAGCGGGAGATGAACCGGGAGACGCCCGGGATCTGGTGCATCGAGAGCTGATAGTGGAGCCTTTCCGAGATCGGGCACGCCGAAACGATATCGAGCCCCTTGGCCATCGCGTACAGCAAGAGCCCCGCGACGAACGCGTCGACGCGCTCCGCCGTCAGGAACGGCGCGTATTCCTCCCCGACCTCGTACCAGAGGTCGTAGGGCGGCCTGCCGGGGGCCTCGACGGTCGCGACGAGCCGGGCGCCCGATTCGGACGGGACGATTTTCGGGACCGAGATCGCGATCGCGCGGTTTTCGGACATACAAATATCGCTTCCTTTGAGTGAATTGGCAGTAGCATAGCAAAAAAACCCATCGCCGTCAAGCGGCAAGTGAAAAGAGATGATCCGATGGCGCTGAACCACGCGGGAACGGCGGAGCTTCGAACCGGAAGGCTGCTCTTGCGCCGCCTGCGGGAGGACGACGCGGAGCAGATGTACGAAAACTGGGCGGCCGACCCGGAGGTCACGAAATTCCTGACCTGGGAACCGCACCGGGACGTCGCCGAGACGCGCGCATATCTGGCCGGGGTCGCCGCAAGCTATGAACGGCCCGACAGCTACCACTGGGGGATCGAGCTCGAAGGCGTCCTGATCGGCACGATCGGCGTCGTCAAGCTCGAGTCGGAGGACCTCGCCTGCTTCGTCGGCTACTGCATGGGCCGGAAATGGTGGGGGAGGGGCATCATGGCCGAGGCGCTTATCGCGGTCGAGCGGTTCCTGTTCGAGGAGGTCGCGTTCAACCGCATCGCCGCGGTCCACGACGGCCGCAACCCGAACTCCGGCCGCGTGATGCGAAAGGCGGGCATGGCGCTCGAGGGCGTTCTGCGCCAGTCGAGGCTCGCGAAGGACGGCGCGCTCTCCGACACCGCCTGCTACGCCATATTGCGCGAGGAGTGGAAGACAAGGCATGGCTGACATTTCCTGGGGACTGCGCGCCCACACGCTGCTCGCCCGCGCGGGCTTCCGGGCGCAGCACTCGCTCGGGCAGAACTTTTTGCTCGACGACCAAGTGCTTTCCCGCCTGATCGACCTCTCCGGCGTCGGGCCGGACGACGCTGTGCTCGAGATCGGGCCGGGGCCGGGCGTCATGACCAGATTGCTCGCCGGGCGCGTCAAGCGCGTGACGGCCGTCGAGATCGACCGCGCGCTCGAGCCGGTGCTCAGCGAGATGCTCGCCGGCGTCGAAAACGCCGAGGTCGTCTACAAGGACGCGATGAAAGCCGACCTGTCGGAATTCGTCGACGGGCCGTTCCGCGTCGTCGCGAACCTGCCGTACTACATCACCGCGGACGCGATCCTGAAGGTGCTTAACTCCGGGCTGCCGGTTCGGAGCCTGTCGGTGATGGTGCAGAAGGAGGCCGCGGAGCGGATGCTGTCCCAGCCCGGCGAGAAAAACTGGTGCCTTCTCGCGGCGACGGTTTCGTATTTCGCGGACGCGGCCGTGCTCGCGGAGATTCCGCCGGAGGCGTTCGAGCCCCGGCCGCACGTCGCGAGCGCGTTTCTTCACCTCGACGTCTACCGGGAGAAGCCCGTGAAGCCGGCGGACGAGGCGCTCTTTCTGAAGGTCTTGGCCGCGGCGTTCGCGATGCGCCGAAAGACGCTCGCCAACAACCTGAAGGCCGCGTTTGACCTCACTTCCGAAGCCGCGAAGGAAATCGTCCGCTCGGTCGGCGAGGACGAGCGCGTGCGCGGCGAGGCGCTGACGATTCAAAAGCTCGCGGAGGTTGCGGACGCGATCCGAGGGAGCGGCTGAGGCCGCTCCCTTCGGCGTGTCGACAAAGTCGCCACGCTATCCGAGAAATGCAATCTTGCATTTCCCGGAATTCAGGATTTCCTGTGGCGCTTCGCGCCACGGCCGGAAATCCTGCAGGGAAGCGCGGACGAGCCGCGCTCCTCGGCGACGTACATGCCGTCGCCTGCGGATGGAAAATGAAGGGGTTTCGACCCCTTCATCCATCCCCAAGGGAGGAGCGGACTTTGTTGATGGTCTGGAGGGAGCGGCTGAGGCCGCTCCCTTTTTTGTCCTCGCTCATCCGACAAAAAAACACGGCAATTTTCTTCGCTTTGGGTATGGCTTTTGTTGGGAATTTGCGCTATAATGTTATGTGTAAGTTACAGTGCTTCTATTCCGGGATTCTTCACCATATAGAAGGCAGGGATGAACGACATGAGAAAGAAGAGCTGCATCGCGATGCTGCTGGCGGGCGGGCAGGGGAGCCGCCTCGGGCTTCTGACGAAGGAGGTTGCAAAGCCCGCGGTTCCGTTCGGCGGCAAGTACCGGATCATCGACTTCCCGCTGTCCAACTGCGCGAATTCGGGGATCGACGTCGTGGGTGTCCTGACGCAGTACCAGCCGCTGGAGCTGAACCGGTATATCGGCTCCGGCCAGCCGTGGGACCTGGACCTGACCAACGGCGGCGTATTTGTGCTCCCGCCGTATATGAAGGCCAAGAGCGGGGAATGGTATCGCGGAACCGCGAACGCCATCTACCAGAACGTCAGCTTCATCGAACAGTACGACCCGGACTACGTGCTCGTGCTCTCGGGGGATCACATCTACAAGATGGACTACAACAAGATGCTCGCCTCCCACATCGAGACCGGCGCGGACATCACCATCGCCGTGCGCCCGGTCCCGTGGGAGGTCGCGCCGTCGTTCGGCATCATGAACGTGGATTCGCAGAACACCATCGTCGAATTCGAGGAGAAGCCGAAGCTCCCCAAGAGCAATCTGGCGTCGATGGGCGTCTACATATTCACGTGGCCGGTGCTCAGGAGCTACCTCGACAAGGACGCCCGCGACGCCGCCTCGAAAAACGACTTCGGCAAGAACGTGATCCCGACGATGCTTCGCGACAAGCTCCGGCTCAAGGCCTACGCGTTCGACGGCTACTGGAAGGACGTCGGGACGATCGAGAGCCTCTGGGAGGCGAACATGGACCTGCTCAGGATTCCGCCGGAGTTCAACTTAAACGACGCGCGCTGGCCGATCTACGCGAGGAGCCCGGTGCTTCCGCCGCACTTCATCGGCCAGCGCGCGACGATTGAGCACAGCCTGATCGCCGAGGGCTGCGAGGTCAACGGCAGCGTCCGCAAGAGCGTGCTCTTCTACGGCGTCGAGGTCGAGAAGGACGCGCTCGTCGAGGACAGCGTCATCATGCCCTACGCGCGCATCGAGGCGGGCGCGGTCGTCCGCCGCGCGATCGTCGCGGAAAACTGCGTCGTCGCGGCGCGCTGCGCCGTCGGGGAGGCGAACGGGGACATCGCGCTGGTCGGCCAGGATACCGCGCTTCCGGAGGGCTGCCGCGTGCTCGCGGGCGAGCAGGTGGACCAGCAGGAGGTCGCAAGAAGGAGGCACGACGCGAAATGAAGGACATCATGGGGATCATCTTCACCACAAAGGACGACCTGTCCCTTCGCGAACTGACCAGCGCCCGCGCGGTCGCGGCGCTCCCGGTCGCCGGGCGCTACCGGATCGTCGACTTTGTGCTCTCGAACCTCGTGAACTCCGGCGCGCGCAACGTCGGCGTCATCATGCAGCGGAACTACCACTCGCTGATGGACCACCTCGGTTCCGGCAAGGAATGGGACCTGCACACGCGCAACAACGGCCTGTTCATTTTGCCCCCGTTTCTGACGCAGGAGAACGGCGGCGAGTACGCGGGCATGCTCGACGGCCTGCGCGCGAATTTCGACTACCTGCGCCGCTCCCGGCAGGAATTGGCGATCGTCACCGGCAGCAACATGGTGTTCAACATGTCGTTCGAGCCGATGATCCGCCAGCACGAAAAGACCGGCGCGGACATCACGATCCTCTACACAAAGGTGCGCGCGGCGAACATGGAGCTCGGCTCCGCGCAGAAGCACGCGCACGCGTTTTTGCAGGTCGGCGAGGACGGGCGGATCGTCGACATGGAGGTCAACCCGAACGCCGCCAGCTACAACAACATCTCGATGAACGTGCTCTTGGTCAAGCGGACGCTGCTCATCCACCTCGTCGACGGCGCGACCGCGCATGGCGCGCACGACCTCGACCGCGACCTCTTGCAGCCGTCGATCAAGTGCTGCTCCTTGAAGGTCTACGGCTACGAGTTCGACGGCTATTGCCGGCCCGTCGAGACGATCCGCGGCTACTTCCGCTGCAACATGGACCTCTTGGATTTGGGCATCCGGCGCGAGCTGTTCAAGACGATGCCGGTCTACACGAAGATTCGCGACGAGGTCCCGGCGATCTACCGGAGCGGAAACTCCGTCAAGAACTCGCTCGTCGCCGACGGATGCGTGATCGAGGGCAGCGTCGAAAACTGCGTGCTGTTCCGCGGCGTGCGCATCGGGCGCGGCTCGTCGGTCAAGAACTCGATCATCATGCAGGACAGCAACATCGAGGAGTTCGTCGAGCTGGAGAACGTGATTCTGGACAAGGCCGTCACCGTCCGCAGCCACGGCCGGCTGATCGGCCAGACGCAGTATCCGATCGTCATCGGCAAGAACGTGACGCTTTAGTTGGGTTTAGGGAATCTGCCTGCGAATCCGACAAACCAAGTGAGGAGGGATTTTATGAAAATCCTGTTTGCCGCAAGCGAATGCGCGCCGTTTGTCAAGACCGGCGGGCTCGCCGACGTCGTGGGCGCGCTGCCGCGGCGGATTCTCGACGAGGGGGCGGACGTGCGCGTGATCCTTCCGATGTACTCCGCCATCGACATGCGCTGGCGCGAGAAGATGGAGCATGTGCTGTTTTTCTACGTGAACCTCGGCTGGCGGCGGCAGTACGTCGGCATCGAGCGGCTCGTCGTCGACGGCATCTCCTATTACTTCGTCGACAACGAGCAGTACTTCGGCCGGAACTACATCTACGGCTACGGAGCCGACGAGGGCGAGCGCTTCGCGTTCTTCTGCCGCGCGGTCTTGGAGTGCCTGCCGCTGATCGACTTCGTGCCGGACGTCATCCACTGCCACGACTGGCAGACGGGCCTCATCCCGGCGCTGATGGACATCCAGTACAGGAAGCTCGAGAAGTACAAGAACATCCGGACGGTGTTCACGATCCACAACCTGCAGTATCAGGGGCTCTTCCAGATCGAGGACATCGAGGAGATGCTGTCGCTCGGGGCGCTCGCCTACACGAAGGACAGCCTCGAGTTCTTCGGCATGTGCTCGTTCATCAAGGGCGGCATCGTGTTCTCCGACCGCGTGACGACCGTGAGCCCGACCTACGCCGAGGAGATCCAGACCGCCTACTACGGCGAGCGGCTCGACGGGCTGCTGCGCGGGCGGGCGGGGGAGCTCTCGGGGATCCTCAACGGCATCGACGTCGACGAGTACAACCCCGAGACCGACCGGCTGATCTTCGCCAACTACGCGGCCGACAGCTTCGAGAAAAAGGCCGCGAACAAGCAGCAGTTGAAGCGGCAGTTGGGGCTCCGGGAGGATTCCGACGCGCCCTTGATCGCGATGGTCACGCGCATGAGCGGGCAGAAGGGCCTCGACCTGGTCGAGCGCGTGCTCGGGGAGATCATGTCCACCGGCGCGCAGATGGCCGTGCTCGGCATGGGCGAGAGCCGCTACGAGGACCTGTTCAACTGGGCGCAGTGGAAGTACGACGG
>JAAYZL010000367.1 GCA_012514855.1 Clostridiales bacterium | reverse complement strand
CCGAGCCCACGATGTCGCAGCGATTCAGACCGCCGCTCTGCGCGATCAGCGTGACGATTTTTGACGTGCCAAAGTCGATGGCGGCGACTTGCGTTTTCATATCGGCCGATTACCCCTTGCCCGCTTCATAAATCCCAATACGAGACCCAAACTATTGATATTATACATACAATTCACTCAACATGCAAACGCCAAACGTGGAAAATTCGGGAATTTTCCGATATGTCAAAATACTTTCAAATTGTCGGCGCGGCGGCGTCACACAATCGCGGCGAACCTTGGGCGGGACGATGAACTTCCTGAACCAGTGCTCCGCCCACTGCGGAAGTTGTGGAATCCGGCGAGGGATTTTTGTTCCCGACAAGGAGCCGGAGCGCAGGCGTAGCAGCGCTACGTCAAGCGGAGAGCGACACAGCCGGGGGGCAAAAAGAACCGCCGGAGACGCAAATTCTGTGGTGGATGGAGCACTAATTCGGGCTGTAGTCCGCCTTGTCGCCGCTGGACACGTCGAGCCGGCCCGCGGTCTCGCCGCGGGACTCCAGGTCCTTGAGCGCGCCCGCCATCCAGAGAACCTTCCTGACCATGTTCGACGCGTCCCCGAGCTCGACGCGCATGCCGGTGCGCGAGTAGATGTAGATGCTGTTCGCGTCCTGCACGTTGAGTTCCGAAACGTACTGGCTTGCGTCGGCCCCGGAAACCGCCGCGAGCACGCGCTTCATCGCGTCGAGCTGCTCCGAAGGAGCGCCGACGACTTGTCCCAGCCGCGGGGACGAGGTGATCTGAAGCCCCGTCACGTACACGGCGTCGTCCGGCATCTCGCCCGCGACCTCGACGACGGTTCCGTCGCCCTCGAGCGCGAGCAACATGCCCGCGTGCGCGACGACCGCGTCGCGCACGCGCTCGCGGACGACCAGCACGACCTCGGACGGGTAGCGCTTCCTGAGTTCAAGGAGCTCGACGAGCCCGTTGCTCTCGAGCTGCGCCTTCACGAGCGCCTCGTCGACCGAGTTGAGCCGTTCGCCCAGCGGCAGCTTCGCCCAGCGGATGATCTCCTCGGAGGGGATCGAAGAATTCCCCTCGACGCCGACCTCGCGCACGAGGAACACCCAATTCACGAGGATCAGGGTTATGGCAAGGCCCGCAAGCGCCACAAGCGCCGCGGACGTCGCGATTTTTCTCCGCCTCATTTGTTTCCTCCGTCAAACCCTCTGTATGTCCGCCCCGAGCGCCGAGAGCATTCCCTCCAGATTGTCGTAGCCGCGGTCGATCAATTCGACGTTCTCGATCCAGCTCTGCCCCTCCGCCGCCAGCGCCGCGACGACCAGCGCCGCGCCGCCGCGCAGGTCGCTCGCCTGCACGCTTGCGCCGTACAGCTTTCCGCCGCGCACGACCGCGAGCCGGTTGCTGAGAAAGATGTCCGCGCCCATCCTGCGGAGCTGCGAGGCGTGCGCGAAGCGGTTCTCAAACACGTTTTCGACGATCACGCTCGCGCCGTCGATCGCGCACGCGAGCGCCATGAACTGCGCCTGCAGATCCGTCGGGAAGCCGGGAAACGGCTGCGTGGACACCTCGAACGGCTTTAGGGTTTCCGCAACGAGCCGTATCGTATTCTCCCCCGCCTCGACGTCGCAGCCCGCCTGCCTGAGTTTGTCGAGCACGGCGCCGAGGTCGCCGGGGTTCACGCGCGTGAGCTCCACCTCGCCCTTGGTCGCCGCCGCGGCCGCGAGCAGCGTTCCGGCGACGATCCGGTCGGGCAGCGGACGATAGTTCGCGCCGCCGAGCACGCGCACGCCCTCGATGGCGATCCGGTCGGTGCCCGCGCCCTCGACCTTGCCGCCCAAAGCGTTGATGAAGTTCTCCAGATCGCGAATTTCCGGCTCCCGGGCGGCATTATGTATTGTGGTCTTGCCCCTTGCCAGGACCGCCGCCATCATCACGTTCTCGGTCGCGCCGACGCTCGGGAAGTCCAGATAGACGTCCCCGCCGCGCAGCTTCGAGCCGTCGCAGTAGATCATGCCGTGCGATTCGCGGATGGACACGCCGAGCGCGCGCAGCCCCTTCAAATGCAGGTCGATCGGGCGCTGGCCGATCTCGCAGCCGCCGGGATACGTGACCTTCGCGCGGCGAAAGCGGCCGATCAGGGGCCCGAGCATGAAGATCGACGAGCGCAATCGCTTTGACAGGTGCTCGGGCATCTCGTGGCTCTCGGCGCGCGAGGCGTCCAGCACGATATCCCGGCCCCGCATCTCCACGCGGCAACCGAGCGTCTTCAAAATCGACATCATATTGTACGCGTCGAGCAGCTTCGGGCAATCCTCAATGGTCACCGGCTCGTCGGTCAGAATCGCCGCCGCAAGAATCGGCAACACCGCGTTTTTCGCGCAGCCGACTTCGATCGTCCCGCAGAGCCGCTTCCCGCCGACAACCAGGAACATATCTCTACGCCACCTTCCACAGCACGCGGGCGACAAAACATCGCTCCTATCTATGCTATGGGGTTGCGGGGCAAAAGGTGCGTGTCCGTCCATCAAATTGGTTCCATGCTTCTGGAGATGTTCAGAAGCACGCCGACCGCGCCCATGACGATCGAGATCGAGGTTCCGCCGGCGCTGAAGAACGGGAGCGGCAGCCCGGTCGTCGGGACGAGCCCTATGACGACGGCGACGTTCAATACGCACTGCACGCCGATCATCGCGGTGATGCCGCCCGCGAGCAGGCTCCCGAAGCGGTCCTTGCAGCGGAGCGCGACACGCAGCCCGAACAGCACGAACGCCGCGAACATCGAGAGCACGAGAAGGCACCCGAAGAAGCCCAGGTCCTCGCCGACGACGGCGAAGATGAAGTCGCTCTCCGGATACGGCAGAAACGCGTACTTCTGCCGCCCCTGCCCCAGCCCCATCCCGAACAGCCCGCCGGAGCCGAACGCCATCAGCGACTGCGAGAGCTGGTAGCCCTCGTTCGTCAGGTACTCGAACGGGTTCCGGAACGACATCAGCCGCGCGCGGCGGTAGTCCTCCGACACCGCGTAATACGCCCCGAGCGCGATCCCCGCGGCGCCGACGACGCCCAGGTGCAGCCACTTCGCGCCCGCGAGCATCACCATCACGGCCGTGACAATCAATATGCTGCCGGCGGTCGAAAGGTTCGGCTGCGCGAGAATCAGCATGAACATCGCGCCCGGAATCACGAACAGCGGCACGAGCCCGGTGAAGAAGCGCCTGACGTCCCGCTTCGGCGCCGCGAGCGCGCGCGCGAGGAACAGTATCATCGCGTACTTCGCGAGCTCCGACGGCTGGAAGCTGACCGGCCCGAACTGCAGCCACCTGCGCGAGCCGTTCAGCATCTTGCCGACGCCGGGGATCGCGACGAGCGCCAGCATGACGATGCTCGCCGCGACGAGCGCGAACGCGACCCACGGCCTGTTCAGCAGCCGGTAGTCGACGCGAAGGATCGCGACCATGAACACCGCGCCGACGCCGATGCCCATCAACTGCGAGTAGACCTCCGAGAGCGCGTTCCCCTTGTCCTGCGCGTTGTAGTAGCTGGCGGCGTAGAGCACGACCAGCCCCGTGAGCAGCAGCAGCACGAACGACCAGAGCACGCCCTTGTCCACCCGGCGCGTCAACCCATTTTCGGCTCCAGATCCTTTACGATCCTCTTGAATTCGCGCCCGCGCGCCTCGTAGTCCTCGAACATGTCAAAGCTGGCGCACGCGGGCGAGAGCAGCACGCAGCCGCCAACCGGCGCCCTGTCGCGCGCGAGGCGTATCGCCTTCCCGAAGTCGTAGCCCGCGTGCTCGAGCGAATCGAACCCCGCCTCGAGCAGCGCGCCCTCGATCTCGTCGGCGGTGTCGCCGATCAGCACCGCGTGGACGACGTTTCCCAGCCGCATCTCGCGCCCGAGCGGGCGGTAGTCGGTCCTTTTGACGCTGCCGCCGAGTATGATGACCGTGGGCGCGGCCATCGAGCGCACCGCCCACACGGTCGATTCGACGTTCGTGCCCTTCGAGTCGTTTATGTAGCGGATGCCGTCGAGCTCGCGCACGAATTCGAGCCGGTGCTCGACCCCCTGAAAATTCCGGAGCGTGTGCCTAACGACCGGCGCCGGGATGCCCGCCGTGACCGCCATCGCGGTCGCCGCGAGCGCGTTTTCTAAGTTGTGGAGCCCCGGCAGCGCGATTTCGGAAATGGCGCAGACCGGCCGCTCCTCGGCGGCGTCGTCGAACACGATTTTGTCGTCGCGGACGAGCGCCCCGTGCGGGGCGCTTCCGCTCCGGGAGAACCACACGACCTTCGCGCGCAGGTCGGAGGCCATCGTCCTGGCGATCGGGTCGTCGTAGTTCAAGACCGCGAAGTCGCCCTCGCGCGCGTTCCGGAAAATCCGCTTCTTGAGCGCTATGTAGTTGTCCATCGTGCCGTGGCGGTTCAGGTGATCCTCGGTCACGTTCAGCACCGCGGCGACCGCCGGGTGGAACTGCGTGATCGTCTCCAACTGGAACGACGACACCTCGCACACCGTCACGTCCCCGGCGCGCATCTGCAAGACCGCCTGCGAGTAGGGAGCGCCGATGTTCCCGACGACCCACGTGCGCCGGCCCGCGTTTTTGAAGATTTCGCCCAGGAGCGCCGTCGTCGTCGTCTTGCCGTTCGTGCCGGTCACCGCGAGCAGCAGCCCGGTCGATTCCCTGTACGCGTACTCGAGCTCGGCCATGACCTCGACGCCGAGCTCCCGCGCGCGCGCGATCGCCGGGTGCGTGTCCGGGATGCCGGGGCTGACGATCACGGCGTCCATACCCTCGACGAGCGCGGTCGGGTCCTCGCCAAGATGCCAATGGACGCCCTCGACGTCGAATTCGTCCAGCGCGCCCTCAAGTTGTTCTTTTGTTTTCGCGTCCCACAGGTACGGTTCGGCGCCGCGCAGAATAAGCAGCCTGGCAGCGGCGGCGCCGCTTCGAGCCATGCCCAAGACAAGCGCCTTTTTGAAATGCATAGAGCCCTCCTTTTACTACGCGGTGAAGCCCAGCAATGCCAACAGGCAAAGGAGCACGGTTACAATGTAATACATCGTCACCACGCGCGCTTCGGGCATGCCGCCCAGTTCAAAGTGATGGTGCAGAGGCGCCATGCGGAACACGCGCTTTCCGTGCGTAAGTTTGAAGTAGCCGATCTGTATGATGTCCGACAGGCTCGAGATCACCATCGGGAACGCGATCACCGGCAGAAGCAGCGAGAGCCGGGTCACCAGGCACACGCCCGAGAGCGCGCCGCCGATGAAGAACGAGCCGACGTCGCCCATGAACACGCCCGCCGGGTACGCGTTGAACCGCAAGAACCCGAGCAGCGCGCCCGCCATCGCGCCCGCGAACACCGCGGTGTTCTGCAGGTTGTCCGTGTTCGCCGGGTTCGCGCCGATCAGGAGCACGCAGATCAGGGACATCGCGATGAACCCGAACAGCGAGCAGCCCCCGAGCAGCCCGTCGAGCCCGTCGAGCAGGTTCGCGGAGTTCACGGTTCCGACGAGTATGAACGTCATCACCGGCACGTACGCCCAGCCGAGCTCCAATTCGCAGCCGATGAACGGCACCGTCAGCGACGAGCCGATCGCGGGGTGCCGGCACGCCCAGATCGAAAGCGCGACCGCGATCACGATCTGCGGCATCAGCTTCTGCTTCGGCGTAAGCCCCAGCGAGCGCTTGCGCCGGATCTTGATGAAGTCGTCCACAAAGCCGATCAGCCCGAAGACCACCGCGGACGCGATCGCGATCAGCAGAAAATTCCAGCGCTCCTCCGCCAGCGAAAACGCGAGCGCCGCCACGAGCGCCGGCAGCGCGAAGATGATGCCGCCCATCGTGGGGATGCCCTGCTTCTTCTTGTGGGACTCAGGGCCGAGGTCGTAGATCGTCTGCCCGAACTTCATGCGCTTGAGCCACGGAATCACCACGGGCCCGAACGCGATCGCCATCACGAATGCGGCGATGGTCGTCAAAATCAGCCGTTGCATCTTCTGTTGTCCTCCCGACTACCTTCCGTTCCCACGCGCTTCCCTCAACAGCTCGTTGACGACGATCTTCTCGTCGAAGGGATGCTTCACGCCGCGGATGTCCTGATAGGTCT
>JAAYZL010000366.1 GCA_012514855.1 Clostridiales bacterium | reverse complement strand
GCGGGAATACTTACCGGCTTGTCCGGGAGGGCGAGGACTTCTACCGCGCGACGGCGCTTGCGCCCGTCGCGTCGGGCGTCGGCATCCGCGGCGCGTACAAATTCACGCCCGAGCCGGGGGTCAAATTGCCCGCGGGCTTCGAGGACGGCGTCCGCGGCGCGCTCGAGGGCGACGGCACGTTCGTTGCGGACGGCGCGCAGTACGAGGTCGCCGCCTCGAAGGGCGGAGCGAGGGTCTATCGGCAAGTGGACGCCGCGCTCGCGTCGAAGCTGATCTTTTCCGGCGCGGACGACTTCGCGTTTCGGCTCGCCGCCGAGCGCGCGATGCAATCGGGAGAGGCTTTCTCGGCGAACGGACAGGATTATTCAATCCGGCGGCGTGCGGACGGCGCGGCGGAGTTCGTGGGCGCGTCGGGCGAAACGGTTTCGACGGCCTCCAAATGGGTCGTCACTGCCGCGCGCGCCGGGGACGCGCTCCCGGACGGCTTTCCGGAGGCGGCGCTCTCGGCGGCAAGCGGCGGCGCGGAGGAATTCGAGTTCGAGGGCGCGTCGTACCGGGTCGCGCGCGAGGACGGGGGAATCGCGTTCCGCTCGGAGCAGGAAACCTACGTGATCGACCGCTACGCCTCCCCGTCCGCCGCGCACTGGCTCGGCACCGACGCGAACGGCATGGACGTGCTGACGCGGCTGATGTACGGCGGGCGCGTGTCGCTCCTGGTCGGCTTCGCCGTCGTCGCGGTGCAGACGCTCCTGGGCGTTGTGCTCGGCGGCTTCGCGGGCTATTTCGGACGCTGGGCGGACGAGGTCGTCATGCGGCTGGCCGACGTGTTCAGCTCGGTTCCGGGCTACCCGATCTACATCATCCTGGGCGCGGTGCTCGAGGCTGAGAAGGCGTCCGGCGAAATCCGCGTGCTCCTCCTGATGGCGGCTCTGGGGCTTCTGAACTGGCCGGCCGTCGCCAGAACCGTGCGCGCGCAGATCCTGACGCTTCGCGAGCGCGAGTTCATGCTGGCGGCGGAGGCGGCGGGGCTGTCCGTCCGGCGGCGCGTGTTCAAGCACCTGCTGCCGAACTGCGCCGCGCAATTGATCGTCGTCGACACGATGGCGCTCGGGAGCGTGATCCTGACCGAGGCGACGCTGTCGTTCCTCGGGCTCGGCGTCAAGTTCCCGCTGGCCTCGTGGGGCAGCATTCTGAGCGCCGCGAGCAACGTGCACGTGATGGCGAACTACTGGTTCGCGTGGATTCCGGCGGGCGCCATGATCCTTCTGACGGTCCTGGGGTTCAACTTCATCGGCGACGGGCTGCGCGACGCGTTCGACCCCGGCGCGCGGCGGTAGGGGGGTGGCGGTCAGGATGCGAAATCCCGAAAACATCGCCGAGTTCGACAACCTCCGCGTGCGCTTCGTCACGGACGAGGGCGTCGCGCGCGCGGTCGACGGCGCGTCGTTCGACATCCCGCGCGGAAAGACCGTCGGGCTGGTCGGGGAGAGCGGCTGCGGCAAGTCCGTCGCGGCGCTTGCGATGATGGGGCTTCTGCCGGAGGGGAAGGTCGAGGGCGCGATACGGTTTCAGGCCGGGGCCGGAGAGGTCGATCTGCCGGCGATGCCGGAGCGCGCGCGGGCGAAGCTTCGAGGCGCGGAGATCGCGATGGTCTTTCAGGAGCCGATGACGAGCCTGAACCCGGTTCTGCGCGTCGGCCAACAGCTCGGCGACGCCGTGCGGCTGTTGGGGCGCTCGAAGGCGGAAACCCGGGGTCGGGTGAGCGAGCTGCTCGCGCGCGTCCAAGTCGCGGAGGGGGTTTTCGGGATGTACCCGCACGAGCTCTCCGGCGGCATGCGGCAGCGCGCGCTGATCGCACTGGCGCTCGCCAGAACCCCGAAGCTGCTGATCGCCGACGAGCCGACGACCGCGCTCGACGCGACGATCCAGATGCAGATACTCGATCTGCTCCGGGACCTCCGCGACGGGGCGGGGCTCTCGATGCTCCTGATCTCGCACGACCTCGGCGTGATCGCCGAGATGGCGGACGAGGTCGCCGTCATGTACGCGGGCCGGGTCGTCGAGAGGGGCGGCGTGCGGGACGTCTTGAAGAACCCGGCGCACCCGTACACCGCGGGGCTGATCGCGTCCCGGCCCGCGCCGGGGTGGACCGGCGGGCGGCTCGCGTCGATTCCCGGCGGCGTCCCCGACCCGACCGCGCTCCCGGAAAACTGCCGGTTTTTCGAGCGCTGCCCGAGGCGAACGGACGCGTGCCGGGGCGAATACCCCCGCGAAATCCACCTCGGCGGCGGCCACCGGGTCGAGTGCCATCTGTACGGGGAGGGGGGAGAGCATGGATGACCGGGCGCTCGTCGAGGTCAGGGGCCTTGTCAAGCACTTCCCGCTCCGCCGCGGCGCGGTCCGGGCGGTCGACGGCGTGACGTTCTCGATCCGGCGCGGCGAGGCTCTGGGGCTCGTCGGCGAGTCCGGCTGCGGGAAGACGACGGTCGGCCGCGCGATCCTCCGCCTGGCGGACAAGACCGCGGGCGACGTGCTCTTCGACGGAAACGACGTCTACGCGCTCGACCGGCGCGCATTGCGCGCCCTCAGGCCCCGGATGCAGATCGTGTTCCAGGACCCGTACGCGAGCCTGTCGCCGAGGCTGAGCGCGGGCGAGCTGATCGGGGAGGCGGCGCGCGAGCACAATATCGTCCCGCGGGAGGAGCTCGCCTCGCACGTCGAGCGCGCGATGATTTCGTGCGGCCTGTCGCCAAGTTGGGTCGACCGCTTTCCGAACGAGTTCTCCGGCGGCCAGCGCCAGCGGATCGCGATCGCGCGCGCTCTCGCCCTGAACCCGGAGTTCATCGCGCTCGACGAGCCGGTCTCGGCGCTCGACGTGTCGGTGCAGGCGCAGATCGTCAACCTGCTCGCCGACCTGAAGCGCGAGCGCGGCCTTTCGTACCTGTTCATCTCGCACGACCTCGGCGTCGTGTCGCACATCTCGGACGCGGTCGGGGTCATGTACATGGGGAACCTCGTCGAATGGGCGGCGACGCGCGAGCTCTTCGAAAATCCGCTGCACCCGTACACGCGCGCGCTCATGCGGTCGATCCCGTCGCCCGACCCGGATCAGCGGCAGCGGAGCAAGTCCGTCCGCGGCGCGGTGCCGTCGATCGCCGAAACCCCGACCGGCTGCAAATTCCACCCGCGCTGCGAACGCCGGATGGACGTCTGCGGGCGGGAAGCGCCGATCGAGCGCGATTTTTCCGGCCACAGGGTTGCCTGCCACCTATACGCGGAATAATAGCGTCGAACCCGGGCGCGCGTCGGATGGGAATTTCCGGATGCGCGCCCGGAGGACCGCGCCGTTTCGCGGTTCTCCGGGCTTTTTGGAAGCGGCGGAACGGGCGTCATTTCCCGTTTTTTTTTGAAATCTATATACCCAAAACGACAGCGATGTGGTATAATCGCATATGGGATTCCATATACGCGCTGCGGACAGGAAATGCGACGCGCGAGGGACGCTCCGGAACCGTCCCGCCCTCGGCCCCGAGAACCCCGGTTTCGCGGGGGATGCGGGGCTTGCGCCGCGCCCGAGGCGCGAAATAGGGGTATATAGGAAATTATATGGCAATGCTTGCGCTTCCGCCGGACGGCGGGGCGAAGAATGGGAGGGTTTTGGTTTGAAGAGGACGTTGATCTCCCGGCGCGGCGTGCACCCGCACGAGGCCGGGGGCGGGAAGCGCGTAACCGGGGCGAAGCCCATCGAGGGCGCGGCGCGGCCCAGCGTCGTCGCAGTTCCGCTCATCCAGCACATCGGCGCGACGTGCAAGCCGCTGGTGAAGCCCGGCGACAAAGTGCTGCTCGGCCAGAAGATCGGCGAGCCGGACGGGCTGATGAGCGTCGCGGTGCACGCGTCGGTCTCGGGCGTGGTCAAGGGCATACAGCCCAGGACGCTCCCCGGCGGCCAGCGCGCGGACGCGATCGTCATCGAAAACGACGGGCTCGACGCGTGGGACCCGTCGCTTCGCGGCGTCGACGACCTGAACGATGCGGGAAAGCTGCTCGCGGCAATCCGCGAGGCGGGGATCGTCGGCATGGGCGGCGCGGCGTTTCCGACGCATGTGAAGCTCACGGTGCCCCGGGACAAGCCCATCGACTATATGATCCTGAACGGCGCGGAGTGCGAGCCGTACCTGTCGTGCGACCACCGCGCGATGCTCGAGGACACCGAGGCGGTGCTCGACGGCCTGATCATCGCCGCGGGCATCGTCGGGGCGAAGCACATGGTCGTCGGCATCGAGCTCAACAAGCCGGACGCGATCGACGCGATACGAAGGGCCGCCGAGGGGAAGGGCGTCGAGGTCCGCGGGCTCCGGACGAAATACCCGCAGGGCGGCGAGCGCCAGCTGATCGAGTCGCTGACCGGGCGGCAGGTCACGAGCGGCAAGCTCCCGATGGATGCGGGCTGCGTGGTCGTCAACGTGCTGACCGCCGCCGCGATCTCCCGCGCGATCCGCAGCGGCCTCCCGGTCGTCGACCGCGTCGTCACCGTCGCGGGCGCGGTCAAGGAGCCGAAGAACCTGCGCGTGCGCATCGGCGTGGACGTTGAAAGCGTCATCGAGCAGTCGGGCGGCGCGGTCGAGGGCGCGAACAAGATCGTGCTCGGAGGGCCCATGATGGGGCTCTCGGCGTACAACCCGAACACGCCGATCACGAAGTGCGTCGGCGGCGTGCTCGTGATGGTCGACCGCGGCAAGGCCGACCGGCCGCGCGGCAACTGCATCCGCTGCGGCCAGTGCGTCGACGCCTGCCCGGCGGGGCTGATGCCTCTGGATCTGTACGCGCTTGCGAACAAGGAGTTCTACGAGCGCGCGAAGGACGAGCGAAATCTCGCGGACTGCATCGAGTGCGGCTGCTGCGACTACGTCTGTCCCTCGAAGCTGCCGATTGTGCACTCGATCCGCGTCGCCAAGCGCGCCGTTGCGCACAAATAGACGAATTACGGGAGGCAGATTCTTATGGAGCACACTGGACTTCGGCGCGTATCCTCGTCGCCGCACATCCGCGCCGAGCACACGATCGCGAGCATGATGCTCGAGGTGGTCATCGCGCTCGTGCCCGCGGCCGCGGCCGCCGTGTATTTTTTCGGCTGGCGGGCGCTTATCATCATGGCGGTCTCGGTCGCGTCCTCGGTCGCCTGGGAATGGGTCTACAACCGCATCGCCAAGAAGCCCGAGACGATCGGCGACCTGAGCGCCGTCGTCACCGGGCTTCTGCTCGCGTTCAACCTGCCGGTCACGATCCCGGTCGTGATCCCGATCATCGGCTCGTTCCTGGCGATCGTGCTGGTCAAGCAGTTCTTCGGCGGCATCGGCGCGAACTTCCTGAACCCGGCGCTCGCCGCGCGCGCGATCCTGATGGTCTCCTGGGTCGGCTACATGACAGGGAGCGCGTTCGGGGTGGCCGTCCGGGGCGTCGAGATGGTCGCCGCGACGACGAGCGCCACGACCGCCGCCGTCGACGCGGTCACCGCCGCGACGCCGCTCGCGATGGCCGGGAATTACACCCCCCTCCAGCTCTTTGTCGGGCAGTGCGCGGGCTCCATCGGCGAGATCAGCAAGCTGGCGCTGCTCATAGGCGGCATCTACCTGATCGTCCGGAAGATCATCTCGTGGAAGGTTCCGGTGCTGATGATCGCGACGGTGTTCGCCGCGAAGTGGATATCGTCCGGCTCGGTCGACGACGCGCTCTACGCGATCCTCTCGGGCGGGCTGTTCCTCGGCGCGTTCTTCATGGCCACGGACTACGCGACGTCGCCGGTCACGCCGGGCGGAAAGGTCGTCATGGGCATCGGCTGCGGCCTGCTCACCTTCGTCATCCGCGAGCTCTCGCCGATGCCGGAGGGGGTCAGCTACGCGATCCTCATCATGAACCTCGCGGTGCCGCTGATCGACCGCTATACGAAGCCAAGGGTGTACGGGGAGGTGAAGCGCCATGCGTGAGACGGTCAAGTTGGGCGTAAGGCTGATGCTGTTCGCGCTCGTGGCCGCGCTGATGCTCGCGGTGGTCAACGGCGTGACGGCCGATCCGATCGCGAAGAACGAAAACAGGAAGATGAACGCGGCGCTCGTCGCGGTGGTCGGCGACTACCTGTTTGAACCGGTGGAGGGCGACCTCACGGGCTACGACAAGATCACCGCCGTGTACGCGGCGAAGGACGGGGCCGGCGCGACCGTCGGCTACGCCTACGAGCTCTCGGTGGGCGGCTACGGCGGCGCGATCAAGCTGTCCGCGGGCGTCAGGGACGGCGCGGTCACCGCGGTCAGCGTGTCGTCGCACACCGAGACGAAGGGGCTGGGAACCTCCGCGCAGGACACGTTCCTCGCGGCGTTCCAGGGGATCGCGGCGAATCCGGACGCGGCGTTCTCCGTCGACGCGATGAGCGGCGCGACGGTTTCCTCGAACGCGATCCGCAGCGCGGTCTCGCAGGCGCTCCAGCACGCAAACGCGGTGCTCGGCGTGGCGGGCGTCGGCGGCGGGACGGTCGCTCCGGTCGCCCCGGCGGAACCCGCTCCGGCTGAATCCGGAACCGACGCGAATACCGCCGCCACGACCGGCGCCACCGCGGAAGCCACCGAAGAGCCCGCGGCCGGCACCGACGCCACGACCGAGGCGACCACCGGAGCGACCGCGGACGCGGCGACCGCCGAAGGGGAGGGTTGACAATGGATTTGCAGAAACTGCGCGCCGCCTTTATGAACGGCATCATCCAGGAGAACCCGACGTTCAGGCTGGTGCTGGGCATGTGCCCGACGCTCGCGATTACCTATCAGGCGTCCAACGGCATCGGCATGGGCCTGGCGACGACGTTCGTGCTGGTGTTCTCGAACCTCGTGATCTCGCTGTTGCGCAAGGCGATTCCCGAAAAGATACGCAT
>JAAYZL010000365.1 GCA_012514855.1 Clostridiales bacterium | reverse complement strand
GCATGGGCGCGCTGTGGGCGATCATGGCGCGCGGGGAATACGCGGCGCTCCGGGAGGTGCTTGGGTTCGGTTCCAATTCCCGCGTGCTGCTGTTCTCCACCGAGGGCGACACCGACCCGGAGAACTACGAGACGGTCACCTGGGGCGGAAAGTACCCGACGCCCTGACAAAAACGACACGGCCCTTCCGCCGTGTCGCTCTTCTTCAGGAATCCCTGAATCTCTCCCATTCGTCGGAAATCCGGTTGACCTGCTGTTCGAGCTTCGCGAGCTCCTTGTTCGCAACGCCGTCCAATCCCCTCGCGACGCGCGCCAGCCGGTCGATCGCCGCGAGCACGCGCCCGAGCACGTCCCGTTTCGCGCGCTGTTTCACCTTGACGATCGGCACGCCGACCGGCTCGGCGACAAACGAACCCGAAGCGAGGTCGTACACCGCCCCGCTGAACGGCGCGTGCGCGTCGTAGCCCATGCTTTGAAGCGTCTCGACAAACGCCGTGACGGAGCGGTCGTCGCCGTGGTTGACGAACACCGTCTTCGGCGGTTTCTCGAATTTTCCGAGCCACTCGAGGAGCCCCGCGCGGTCGGCGTGGCCGCTGACGCCGGGAAGCAGATGGACCTCGGCGCGAACCTCGATCTCCTCTCCGAAGAGTTTCACGCGCTTCGCGCCGTCGACGAGCAGGCGTCCCAGCGTCCCCTCCGCCTGATAGCCGACGAACAGTATCGTGCTCTCCGCGCGCCAGAGGTTGTGCTTCAGGTGGTGCCGTATGCGCCCGGCCTCGCACATGCCGCTCGCGGAGATGATGACCTTCGGCTCGCGGTCGAAGTTGATCTGCCTGCTCTCGTCGGCGGTGACGCTCGTCCTGAGCCCGTCGAACCAGATCGGGTTCACGCCCGCGCGGATCAGCGCGCGCACCTCGTCGTCGAGGTGCTCCGGGTTCGCCTGCAGAAACACCGCCGTCGCCTCGTTCGCGAGCGGGCTGTCGACGTACACCGGGAAATCCCTGTGCCCCGGAACCAATCCCTTCAGCTTGATCTCCCGCAGAAAGTACAGCATCTCCTGCGTGCGCCCGACCGCGAACGACGGGATCACGACGTTTCCGCCGCGGTCGAACGTGCGGTTGAGGTGCTCGGCGAGCGCGTGCGGCGAATCGACCGGCGGCCTTTGGTGCAGCCTGTCGCCGTAGGTCGACTCGATCAGCAGGTAATCCGCCTCGGCAACCGGCATCGGGTCGCGCAGTATCGGCTGGTTCTTGTTGCCGACGTCGCCGGAGAACACGATCTTCTTCTCCGCCCCGGCCTCCGCAAGCCACAGCTCGATCGCCGCGGAGCCGAGCAGGTGGCCGATGTCGGTAAAGCGCGCCTCGACGCCCTCGAGCACGCGGATTCTCTCGTCGTACCGGCACGGCCGGAGGCGGCTCAACGCCCCCTCGGCGTCCTCGATATCGTACACCGGCTCGAAGGCACTCCCGCCCGCGCGCTTCGCCTTGCGGTTCTTCCACTCGGCCTCGGCGACCTGTATGTGCGCGCTGTCGAGCAGCATGATCCGAAGCAGGTTGCAGGTCTCCTCGGTCGCGTACACCGGGCCGCGAAAGCCGCGCTTGTAGATGAGCGGCAGGTTGCCGGAGTGATCGATGTGCGCGTGGGTCATCAGCACGCACTCGATCTCCGACGCCGCGACCGGCAATTCCTGGTTTTCAAACACGTTCGCGCCCTGCTCCATGCCGCAGTCGACGAGGAATTTCCTTCCGTTGACCGTGAGCACGGTCAGGCTGCCCGTCACCTCGTGCGCGGCGCCCAAAAATTCGACGCGCATCAACTCACCTCCGCGCCATGTGCGCGTACACGCCGGTCAGCGCCTCATAGCACATTTCAAAGGTCTCGCGCAAAGGAGCGTAGACCGCGACCGCCGCCGGGTCCGGTTCGTGCACGCGGTCGATTTCGATGAAGCGGTCGATCGCGTCGAAGTCCCTGTAAAGCCCGACGCCCACGCCGCCGGCAACCGCCGCGCCCATCGACGTCGCCTCCTCGAGGAGCTTGGGCACCTTGATGCGCGCGCCGTACACGTCGGCCATCATCTGCCGCCACACGCGCCCCTTCGCGCCGCCGCCGATGACGAGCATCTCGTCGACGGGCATGTGGTTGCGCAGCACGTCCAAGATGATCGCGAGGTTCATCGTCACGCCCTCGAGAACGCTCCGGAGGACGTCCTGCCGCCG
>JAAYZL010000364.1 GCA_012514855.1 Clostridiales bacterium | reverse complement strand
TTGCGTATGTTGTTCCGCTGGAGGACGCGGGCAAGCGTGTCGTGCACCTGTTCGAGCCGGATGTCGCCGCGCGCGGAGGCATAGGGAATGACCATGGCATCGACGACGACAGGCTCGATCACGTTTTTCCGCGTGCGGAGCTCTGCGATCTTGGCGTACGACGTGCCGAGGTCAACAGCGATCACGCGGTCTGCCGTTGGAATCAGCAGGCCGCGCCGCCGTTTGGTTTTTTTGCCGCTCTTTTCCGCCATTGGGCGCCGGTGCTAACGCGATGAGGGGCCGCCGACAGTCACGTCGCTCCGGCCCATCGCCGCCTTTTTCGCTTCGAGGTTCGCGCTGCTGACCTTGATCTCGCCGTCGGCCTGGACGGTCATCGAGTACTCGCCGTCCCACGGGTCCTTGTTGATCGCGTCGACGTACTTGGGCACGAGGTCCTGGAGCGAGCTTGGGTGCTTCCCCTGTTCGAGGTAGAAGCTCATGGCGGCCTGCTGCAGCGTTTTGCATTCGAGCGCCGCGGCAGCCATCTTCGCATTCTCCGTTCTGCCAACGAACTTGAACGCGACGACGGAGCCCAGGATGCCGATGATCGTGATGACCACGAGGAGCTCGATCAGGGTAAAGCCTGCCGGGCGTTTCCTGCGCCGTTGGTCTCTGTTGTTCATAGCCGTTTCTCCGTATTCAGTGATTCGGTCCTGAGCGGCCGTAGGCGCTCAAAACTGATGATGTCAGACCGCGGATGACACATGCCAGATGCCATATCGTCAGGCTTCCTCCGTCGCGCTGAGCACTTCCTCGAGCGTGGTGATGCCGGCGACCGCCTTTTTCCAGCCTGCGTGCTGGAGGGTGACGAGGCCGTCCTTGATCGCCTGCTTCTTGATCTCGTACGATGCGGCCCGCTCGAGCGTCAGCCGCTTGATGTCTTCAGTGATGCGCATCAGCTCGAACAGCGAGAGGCGGCCGACGAACCCTGTGTCGCGGCACTGCTCGCAGCCGACGGCGCGGTAATACGTCTGCGCCCCGCGCGGGACGGTGCCTTCGGGCAGCATGAGGCGCTCGATGTAGGCCTCCTCGGTGCTGAGATACGGCTGCTTGCAGTGCGGGCAAAGCACACGGACGAGGCGCTGGGCAAGGATGCCTATGACGGACGACGTGATGAGATAGGGCTCGACGCCCATGTCGATGAGCCTGGTGATTGCGGACGCGGCGTCGTTGGTGTGGAGCGTCGAGAAGACGAGGTGGCCGGTGAGCGACGCCTGCACGGCCGTCTCGGCCGTTTCGAGGTCGCGGATTTCGCCCACCATTATGATGTCCGGGTCCTGGCGCAGGATCGAGCGGAGGCCGTGGGCGAAGGTGAGGCCGACCTTGGGATTGACGTGAATCTGGTTGATGCCGGGAATCTGGTACTCGACCGGGTCCTCGACGGTGATGATCTTTACGTCGGGCTTGTTGAGCCGTGCGAGGGCGCTGTACAGCGTGGTCGTCTTGCCGCTTCCCGTCGGGCCGGTGACGAGCATGATCCCGTGCGACGCGCGGATGATCTCCTCGAACGCCTGTTCGGTGCCGGGATCGAAACCGAGCTGGTCGAGCGTGAGGAGCGACCTGCTCTTGTCAAGCAGACGCATGACCACGTTCTCGCCCCAGACAGTCGGCATGATCGAGACGCGGATGTCGATCTCGCGCTTGCCGAGCTTGATCTGGATGCGGCCGTCCTGGGTCGTGCGCCGCTCGGAGATGTCGAGGTCGGCCATGATCTTGACGCGCGAGAGGATGGCGGCATGCAGATTGGGCGGCGGGAACGAGGCCTCATGGAGCACGCCGTCGACGCGGTAGCGCACGACGAGCTGGTTTTCGAACGGCTCGATATGGATGTCGCTCGCCCGTGTCTGGAGTGCGTTCCAGATGATAAGGTTGACGAGCTTGATGATGGGCGCCTCGTTGGCAACGTCGACGCCTTCCTGGTCCTTGC
>JAAYZL010000363.1 GCA_012514855.1 Clostridiales bacterium | reverse complement strand
CGGTGCTGCTGGGCGTCGAGGAGGACGGCTGCATGCAGCGCGCGGAGGTCATGGTCGTCGGCGAAAGGGCCGACCCCGAGGACAAGGCCGTCGAGCGCAAGGCGCTCGTGCGCGCGATCAAGCGAACGGCGCTTCAGCTTGAAAGGGCGCGCGGCGACAAGCTTTCCGCGGAGCTCCGCCAGCAGATCTGCGGCGAGAGGCGCGCGGACGCCTTGTGCGACGTCATCGCGGCGAATTTGCTGTTCAGCATCGAGGACAAGCAGGCGGTGCTCGAGTGCATGGCGCTCGACCGGCGCATGGAGACGCTGATGGCGATGCTCGCGAACGAGCTGAAGCTCGTCGCGATCGAGGAAAAGATTCACGCCCGCGTGCGCGAGGCGATCGACAAGTCCAACCACGACTACTACCTGCGCGAGCAGGTGCGCGTGCTGCAGGAGGAGCTCGGCGAGGGCGAGGACGAGGAAATCCGCTCGCTTCGGGAAAAGCTCGCCGCGTCGAAGATATCCGGCGAGGCGCGCGAGCGCGCCGAAAAGGAGCTTGCGAAGCTCGCGCGGATATCCGTGCACGCGCCGGAGAGCTCGGTTTCGGAAAACTACATCGAATACATGCTCGAGCTCCCCTGGGGCAAAAAGGACGCGGGGGGGATCGACCTTGCGCGCGCGCGGAAGGTGCTCGAGAAAGACCACTATGGCATGCGCGAGGTCAAGGACCGGTTGCTCGAGTACCTCGCGGTCGCGAAGGCGAAGGGGAACCTCAAGAGCCCGATCCTGTGCCTCGTGGGGCCTCCGGGCGTCGGCAAGACGTCGATCGCGCGCTCGATCGCGCGGGCGCTCGGGCGAAAGTTCGCGCAGATGTCGCTCGGCGGCGTGCACGACGAGGCCGAGATCCGCGGCCACCGCCGCACCTACATCGGCGCGATGCCGGGGCGGATCGTGTCCGCGATCAAACAGTGCGGCTCGATGAATCCGGTATTTCTGCTCGACGAGGTCGACAAGATCTCGCGCGACATGCGCGGGGACCCGTCCTCGGCGCTCCTCGAGGCGCTCGACCCCGCGCAGAATTCGGGCTTCCGCGACCACTACGTCGAGGCGCCGTTCGACCTGTCGGACGTGCTGTTCGTGACGACCGCGAACACCGTCGATACGATCGACCGCGCGCTGCTCGACCGGACGGAGGTCATCGAGGTCCCGAGCTATACGCTGGAGGAGAAGGTCGCGATCGCGAAGAAGTACCTCGTGCCGAAGCAGGCGGAGGCGCACGGCATTCCGAAGGGTGCGCTGCGCGTTCCGGACAGGACGCTTCGGCAGATGGTCGAGGGATACACGCGCGAGGCGGGCGTGCGCTCGCTCGAGCGGACGGTCGCGAAGCTCTGCCGCCGCGCGGCGCTCAGGATGCAGGAGGACGGGGCGATTCGGAAGCTCAGCGTGCGCCTGGAGGAGCTTTCGGACTACCTCGGCGCGCCGCCGTTCGCAAAAAAGCCCGAGGCGGGCGAGGACCGCGTCGGGCGGATCAAGGGGCTCGCGTGGACGAGCGTCGGCGGCGAGGTCATGCCTATCGAGGCGCTGGTGCTCGAGGGCCGGGGCGAGGTCAAGCTGACCGGCAAGCTCGGCGAGGTGATGCGCGAGTCTGCGATACTGGCCGTCAGCGTCGTGCGCGCGCGGCTCCGGGAATACGGCGTGCAGCCCGATTTCTTCGAGAAGCACGACCTGCACATACACGTTCCGGAGGGCGCGGTGCCCAAGGACGGGCCGTCCGCCGGCGTGGCGCTCGCGTGCGCGATGCTCTCGGCGGCGGCGGGCCTCCCCGCGCGCGCGGACGTCGCGATGACCGGGGAATTGACGCTGCTGGGCGACGTGCTGCCCATCGGCGGCGTCAAGGAGAAGCTGCTCGCGGCGTTTAGGCTCGGCGTCACGGACATTTTGCTCCCGCGCGGGAACGAGCGCGACTTGGAAAAGATCGATCCGGCAATCCTAGAGAGGCTCAATATTTCGCTGCTCGACCGCGTGGACGAGGCCATTCGGCTGGTTCTTCCGGGCAGGACGGAGATCAAGGTGGCCGTATGATGACGATTCGAAGCGTCAAGTTCGTGACCTCATTGGACAGGCTTCGCCCGTTTCCGGGGCAGGGCCTGCCCGAAATCGCGATGGCGGGCAAGTCGAACGTCGGAAAGTCGTCCCTGATCAACAGCCTCTTCAACAATTACAAGCTCGCGCGGACGTCGTCGGAGCCCGGCAAGACGCGGCTGATCAACTTCTTCTCGGTCAACGACCGACTGCTCGTGGTCGACCTGCCGGGCTACGGCTTCGCGCGCGCGCCGAAGGCGGAGAAGGAGCGCTGGGCGGCGATGATCGAGGGCTACCTCGAGGGCTCGGAGAACCTGAAGCGCGTGATGCAGCTCGTCGACATCCGCCACGAGCCGACCGCGGAGGACAAGCTGATGGTCAACTACCTGCGCCACTATGAGATACCGTTCACCGTCGTCGCCACGAAGGCCGACAAGCTCTCGAAGGCCGCGCGCGGTCGCTCGATCCCCGCGATCTGCCGGGCGCTCGCCGTCCAGCCGTGGGAGGTCGTCCCGTACTCGTCCGAGGACGGCGCGGGGCGCGAGAAACTGCTCGAGATCCTGGAAAATGAAGCGGCCGACGAGGAACAAACGAATGAGTAAGCAGCTCCGGGGAAGCATCTACCTGTTTCTGACCGCCCTGATCTGGGGCATGGCCTTCTCCGCGCAGAGCGAGGCGGCGCGGCACATGGGGCCGTTCACGTTCACCGCGGTGCGCTCGCTGCTCACGCTCGGCGCGCTTTCGCTCTTTTCGCTGTTCGGCCGCAAATCCCCCGCGCCCGCGGCGAAGGCGGGCTCTTACATAAAGGTCGGCGCGCTGCTGGGCGCCATCCTCTTTCTCGGCTCGGTGCTTCAGCAGACGGGGCTTGCGCACACCTCCGCCGCGAAGAGCGGATTTATCACGGCGCTCTACATCGTCATCGTGCCGATCGCGGGCATGTTCTTCGGCAGAAGGGCCTCCGGCACGATCTGGATCGGCGTCGCGCTTTCGGTCGTCGGGCTCGGGTTTCTGTGCCTGAAGAAGGATCTGACCGTCGGATTCGGCGATCTCGTGACGCTCGGCGGGGCATGCGTGTTTTCGCTGCACATCCTGGCGGTCGACCGCCATGCCGCGGGCCTCAACGCGGTCAAGCTGTGCGCGGTGCAGTTCGGCGCGTCCGGCGCGCTTGCGCTGGCCGCCGCGCTGCTCACGGAGACCATCAGGCTATCTGACCTGCTCGCGTGCTGGCCGAGCCTTCTGTATGCGGGCGTGATCTCCGGCTCGATCGGCTATACGCTGCAAATCGCCGGCCAGCGCCATACCGACCCGACGCTCGCC
Organism: Clostridiales bacterium; assembly: GCA_012514855.1. The sequence continues at coordinate 4,428 of JAAYZL010000363.1, read as the reverse complement.
TCGCTTCTGATGTGCCTCGAGAGCGTGTTCGCGGCGGTCGGGGGCTGGCTGCTGCTCGGCCAGACGCTGATTCCGAAGGAGATGTTCGGCTGTGCGCTGATGCTTGCGGGCTGTATCGTCGCGCAGATGCCGAGCAGAAGAAGGGAGCTGGCCTAGGCAACCGCTGATTTAATCCCGCGCGCGATGGCGGCCGCATCCGCCGTCTCACGCCTGGAAAATCCTCGACGCAGCGCCGCTATGTCCTCAATTTGCCGCTTGAAAATTCATCCATTTGGGTTTATAATGTGGTATATAACTGAACTTAACGCAACGCTCAAGGAGGGACAATGGCATGAAAATATTCATGATAGGCGGAACGGGGCTTTTGGGCAGCGAGGGCGCCGCCGAGATGATCCGCCGGGGGCACGAGGTGTCCACCATTTCGTTGCCGCCGCTGCCCCAGGGCGCGGTTCTGCCGCCCGAGATGAAGGTGGAGTTCGGGAACTACATGGAGCTTTCGGACGATGCGCTCCGCAAGTATTTTGACGGCTGCGAGGGTTTCGTGTTTGCGGCCGGCGTGGACGAGAGGGTGGAGGGGCCGCCGCCCATCTACGACCTTTTTAAAAGATACAACATCGCGCCGCTGGAACGGCTGCTGCGCATTGCCAAGGAGTGCGGCGTAAAGCGCACGGTGATTTGCGGCTCGTACTTTTCATACTTTGCAAAGACCCGGCCTGAAATGGAATTGACAAAGTGGCATCCGTATATTCGCAGCCGGGTGGATCAGGAGGACATGGTCTTAAGGTTTGCGGATGACAATTTCAGCGTGGCCGTGTTGGAACTGCCCTACATCTTCGGCGCGCAGCCGGGCCGAAAGCCCGTGTGGGTGTTCCTGGTGGAGATGATACGCGGCATGAAAAAAGCGACGATGTATCCCAAGGGCGGCACCACGATGGTAACCGTAAAACAGGTGGGGCAGGCGATGGCGGGCGCGCTGGAGGGCACCCGGGGCGGCATGTGTTACCCCATCGGCTACTACAACATGGTATGGACCGAGTTTCTGACCATTGTGCACAGGTACATGGGTGCGCCGGATAAGAAGATCAGGACGGTGCCCAAATTCCTGTACAAGATCGGCGGCAGATCCATGCTGAAGAAGCAGGAAGCCGCCGGGCACGAGGGCGGGCTGCATGCGGTAAAGTTTGCCGATGTGATGTGCTCCAATTTGTTTATCGACAAATCCCTCGGCTGCGAAACACTGGGCGTCGAGCCGGATGATATTGACGCGGCCATCGGCGATTCCATACGGCTGTGCCTTGACGTCCTGGACGGCACGGCTCAAACAATCGGCATGAAGGGGGAGTAAAACGGCGGTGCTCCGCCCGCAACTTCCGTAGTGGGTGGAGCACTGGTTCCGCATCGAAAATCCCCCGGAGCAATAATATTCTTCCCCGGCATCAGTCGTTCCCACTCCGAGTCCACGGTCCCGTATCGCCTGCGCGCCGTCACGCCGTTTCACCTTATTCGACAACCTCAAAATCCTTTTGGTTATAAATATATCGTCGAATTTTTATTGCTTATCGGACACGCCTTAACGTCAAATGAACTGCAGGGTAAAAAGGCAGTAAATCATGGCCGATGCGGTTGACGATCTTGGAAAAGGATGGTATACTCAATCGTGTACTGTACGGGTTTCCCGCAGCGACGCGAACAAGCCCATCCGCGTAACCGGGTAGCAGAAGTTTCGCGGCCGTTGCACAGAGGAAACCGCCGGTACGGAGGATCTGTTCCTGTTCGCGCGGGAGCGCGGAGTGGCGGACCTCGGCCACAATGTTGCGTGGCTGGTTGCCTGAGCACGGCAGAGGGTCACTTCAGCTTCTGTCAGGTATCAAGCCGGATTGACCGGTTACAGCGCAACGCGTGGCGGTCGGATCCGGCGGACCATAGCATCCGGTTCCTTGCCTGGGGGCGGGGAGGGCGGAGCTTTCTCTACATTTATGAGTGTTGACAGCATGCCCATAGGAAAGGAATATGAGGCCGTCCGCTGCGTGTTCTGCATGACGGGCCACGAACAGCAGGTCGCGGACAGCATCAACGAAGGCCGGGCAGCCAAGGCTATTTTCCCGGTACAGATCAAGCGAATTCGCAACCGAAGAACCTGGCAGGAGGTGCCGGTCTCCCTGCTTCCGAGCTATGTGTTTGTCTATTCGGATGCAGAACTGCGCTCGGCGGACCTTGCAAAGGTTCAAAACGTCATCCGCGTGCTGCGCTATGGGGACGACTCCGAAGGAGTGCTGTGCGGCTCGGACAGAACGTTCGCGGATCTGCTCTGGGCGAGGGGCGGGAAGCTCGGCGTGCTGAAGGCGATGCGCGTCGGCGAGCGCGTCGAGATCGTCGACGGGTTGTTCAAGGCGCTTCGGGGCCGCGTGGTCGCGATGGACAAGCGCAAGCAGGTGGCGAAGGTGGAACTCGACATCGTCGGCAGCCTCAGGAACATCTGGCTGTCGTTCGACTACCTCAAAGAGGGCCAGGGCGAATAGGCGGAGAGCATGGCAAAAGAGGCGAAAAAGCGGTTCCGGGGAATGTCCCGCCGCAAGAGGGCGGCCATCTTGCTGTGCCTTGTGCTGCTGGCGGTCGCCGGCGTGCTCGCGGTCTACCAGCTGGGCAGGTGGATCGAGACGCGCGGCCAGCCCCCGCCGCCGCGGGGAGACCTGACCGGCGTCTTCGAGGAGCGGCCGAGGATCGAGTGGAACGGCCGGACGTATGCGCGCAAGGGCGGCCTGACGGTGATTTTGCTGATGGGCGTGGACAGGCGGGACGATGCACCGACCACCGGATTCCGACAGGGCGGGCAGGCGGACTTCCTGCTGCTGCTCGTGCTGGATCGCGACGCAAAGACCGTCTCGCAGCTGCAGATCGACCGCGACACGATGGCCGACATCGTCGTATTGGGCGTTCTCGGCAACGTCACCGGAACGAGGCGCTCGCAGATCTGTCTCTCGCACGGCTTCGGCGACGGCGCCGAGACCAGCTGCGAATACGCGGTGCAGGCCGTCAAAAACCTGTTGTTCGGTATGGACGTCGACCTCTACGCCGCGATCGACCTGAACGCCATCGGCGTGCTCAACGACGCGCTGGGCGGCGTGGCGGTGACGCTGGAGGACGATTTTTCGGCCTACGACCCGGAGATGACCCCGGGGAGGACGCTGGCGCTGACCGGCGCGCAGGCGGAGGCGCTCGTCCGATACCGTATGGACGTCGGCGACGGCTCAAACGAGTCGCGGATGCGGCGGCAGCGGATCTACATGGAGGCGGCCTCGAAAGCGCTCGGCGAGCGGATTGCGAAGGATGCGGATTTTGTCGGAGGGCTATACGAGGCGCTCGACGGGATCATGGTGACGGACATGCGCAAGGGACGGATGATCAACGAGGCGAGCAGAATCTACAGCTATGATATTCTCCCCGTCGCGACGCCGGCGGGCGAATATAGGATCGGAGCGGACGGGTTCATGGAGTTCCACGCGGACGAGGAGAAGCTCCTCGAATGGGTGGTGGGGACGTACTTCGATCCGGTGGACTGAATCGTGGGTTGGGTGCGGCCGCGGGCAGTCGCAGGGAAAGGAGCAATTGGGATGATGAAGAAGTGGACGGTTCTTTTGCTGGTGGCGCTCTTGTCGGTTTCGGCGGCAGCCCATGCGGCGGTGCCGAGCAAGACGACTGAAGACATGGCGATAGTAGCCGCGTTTGCCTCCGTATCCGGCGTGCCGCTTGCCGCGGACTTCGCCGTCGTGCTGACGGAACCGACGGAGCCTGCGACCGAGCAACTGGCGAATGTCGCCGCGTTCGTGGCGGAGGGCGGTTCCCCGGCCTCCTACTTCGCGGGCAAGGAGGAGGACATCGCGGCGCTCGTTCCGGAGGACTTCGATCCGAATACATTGGAGTTAAACGAGTTTTCCCCGCTGACTGCGGTGAACTATGACGAAAGCTACGGCGACGTCGTCGTCTCGTTCAAGTTCGCGACCGAGTACTTGGATGAACAGGTCGTCGTCGCGATGCTCGGCATTCCGGCCGGGACGAACCCGGACGGCACGGCCATCGTCGAGTGGTACGCGCTGAAGGCGGAGGTTGTCGACGGGCTTGTGGCGGTCACCTTCACGCAGGAAGTCCTCGTCCTGCTCGACGGCGCCGAGGGGATGATCGCCATCCTCAGCGAGCCGGCCGCATAGCTCCGGAACGGAGATAACCGATAAGGCAGGCCGAATCCCCCGCTGAGGGACCGGTTCGGCCCGTTTTGACGCAAGCAGGAGGATGGACATGGCGACGACCGACCCGAAGAACCCGCGCCCGGAGCCGCAATCCCAGGGGCGGGTGGATTCCGACACGGAGCGGGAGATCGACCTGCTCGAGCTGTTCTACCGACTTCTCGAGCGGTTCAAATACATCGCGGCG